>CAKZKQ010000137.1 GCA_937123825.1 uncultured Pseudomonadota bacterium | reverse complement strand
CCGGCCCCGGCCCCCCCGCGCCGCCCACCAGAGCGCCAGCATCACACACGCCCGCTGCGCAGACACCGGCCACCCCGTCACCGAGGCGTACAACCCCACCACCGCCAACGCCGCCCCCGGCGCCCCCCACCGCCCCCAACGACCGTCTCCGCCGCCGAGCGCCAACAACAACGCCAAGACCGCCGCCCCCACCGTCACCAGATGCAGCCCCGAGATGGCCAACAAATGACTCAAACCCGCCCTGTCGACCGCCAGACGTTGCTGCGGCGACACGGCGCTGCGGGTCCCCGTCAAAATGGCCAGCAACATCGACGCCCTGGCCGCCCCCAAACGGTCCACCACCACCTGCTCGCGCGCCAGACGAAACCGCCCCACCGCCCCCGACCACCCGCTGGCCGCACGCAACACCTGCACGCCCCCGGCCGCATCGGTCACCCGCAGCCCTCCATCGAGCCCCTTCCAACGCATCCACCGCTGGCCATTGAAGAGATAGGGCGCTTGCGGAGCCCCCGCGCGCCACGGCAGCCCCTGGAGCCGCACGGCGTCACCGCGCACCAACGGCGGTGCCCCCTGCGGCACCGTCACATAGAGCCGCCCCCAGCACGGCTGTCGCTGACACCGCCAGGCCTCCACCACCACCGTCGCCCCACCCTGATGGCGCACCCGGCTCCCCTCACGCACTTCCCCCACCACCACCACATCCTCATCGGACCACACCCCCCACGTCGTCGGCAGCCGCGCCCCGGTCACTGGCGTCCCCACATGCGCCCCAAACCCCACAAAGAAGCCCACCAACCCCCACCCGGGCCACGGGTGACGGCGGCCGCCGTCCAACCACAGCGGCGCCGCCGCAGCGCAGGCCATCGCACACGCAGGCCAGAGCGGCACCGAGCCCAGCGCCCCGCCCCAGCACACCTCGGCGGCCTGAATCCCCGCCGCCACCCCCGCCAACAACACCGCCAACAGCCACTGCATCGCACTTACCCCTGGCCACCGCGCCCACCCAAAGGCGCCTCGACCAGAGGTTGTCGGCCACCGAAGCCGCCAGTTGCGCAAAAACGCACCCTTCCCACGATTTTTTAAGAGCCCATCACCCAAACAACGCGCTCACACACGGCGGCGCCTGCGCCAAACGGCCCCACAATGAACCAAACTCGCACTCCCCCTCGCGCACAGCCTTGCGCCCGACCTCCAAAGGTGTTTTGGTACGGCATCCATAAGTGTCGCGCCCCACGGCGCCCGACCCCAAACCATCCAGCTTGCACGCATCGAGGCCCCCATGCTCACCCCACGCCTCAAATCCATGGCTCAGATCACCACCATCGTCCTTGGCGCCGCCCTCTTGCTGGGCGCCTGCGGTGACGACGGCGACAACCCCCAGGGCCCCGAGGTCAACAACGGCGTCAACAATGACGACGGCAACAACGACGATGGCAACGATCAAAACAATGATCTGAACAACGCGCCCAACAACGACGAGCCCAACAACGATCAAAACAACGACGCGCCCAACAACGAGGTGGACGACAACCTTGAAGAGCGCATCGCCAACGCCACCATCACCGAGTTGACCTTCATCCCGCCCGCCCAGCAGCGCAGCGGGGATCCCGAGGCGGGCTTTGACGCCCTGCGCTACGGCAACTTTGTGGGCTCCGGGCTGCCTTACGAAACCTTCACGATGTTCTTTGGCACCAGCCCCAACAACCTCTTGATGCGCGAGGGCGACAACGCCACCCTCTCCCCCGCCTTCAACGCCTTTGACGCCCCCAACGGGGCCCGCGTCGTCGGCGGCATCACCTGCTTTGGTTGTCACTCAGGCGGATTGGACGGCCGGTACGTCCTGGGGCTCGGCGACAACAGCGCCAACACCACCGAATCGCGCGGCGGCTTCAACCTCCTCCAGACCCTGGTCGAGAGCCAATACGGGGCAGACTCCCCTGAAGCCGAGATGTCGGGGATCTTCCTGCGCGGCGCCGCCGCCGTCGAGCCCTTCGCCATCACCCCCTTCCGGGGCGTCAACTCCGCCTTCCGACTCGAAGAGGCCGCCGCCGCATGGCGCAACCCCGTCGACCTGTCCTGGCGCGAAGAGCCCGCCTTTGAAGTCGGCGGCGACGGCTTGGCCTCCGACGTCCCCCCGTGGTGGAACGTCAAAAAGAAGCACTCGCTCTACTACAACGGCATGGGCCGAGGCGACTTTGCGCGCCTCATCCAACAAATCATGGTCGTGGGTCTTGTCGATCTGGAGCAGGCCGAAGACATCAACAGCCAGGCCGGGGACATGCTGGCCTGGATCCTGGAAGTCGAGCCGCCCGCGTGGCCCAACGAGATCAACGAAGAGCTGGCCGCCGAAGGCCAAGACCTCTTTGAGCGCGAATGCAGCCGCTGCCACGGCACCTACGGCCCCGAAGGCAACTACCCCAACCTCCTGGTGCCGCTGGCCATGGTCGGCACCGATGAGGCCTACGCCCGCTACTACGTCGAGAAACCGGGCCTGACCAACTGGTATGAAGAGAGCTGGTTTGCCCAGGACACCAGCGTCGAACCGCTGCTGGCCTATCTGGCCCCGCCACTCGACGGCATCTGGGCCTCGGCCCCCTACTTCCACAACGCCTCGGTGCCCACCCTCATGGACGTCCTCGACAGCACCCGGCGCCCCACCTACTGGCTGCGCGACTTCACCACCAGCGCCATCGACAAAGAAGCTGTCGGCATCCCCTACGAAGCCGTCGACGCCGGCGGAGACATCAACATCTACGACACCACCGTCCACGGCTATGGCAACGGCGGACACACCTTCGGCGACGCCTTCAGCGACGAAGAACGCCAAGCCGTGCTCGAATACCTCAAAACCCTCTAAAAACCGCCCCAAAACACCCAACTCAGGGCCTTGCGGCGTCCAACTCGCGCTGCTTGAAATGGGTGTGGTCCATCCACAACGCGCGCCACCGCTCTTCTTGCGGCCACACAATCCCCTGGGGGCGGCTGGAGCGGATGGCGGGATCGTCGAGGCGCACTGGCCCTGCGAGGCGCTCCAATTCGGGTGTGACCCACGCCACGTATGAACCATCCGAAGCCCTGTCGCTCCAATACACCCCCACCTGTCCCTGCGCGCCAACGGCCAAAGACGGCACGCTGAGGCCATGGCCGCGTCCAAGCACGGTGGTCCCCGTGATGGCGCTGCCCTGGTCATTGAGACGATGCAGGACCACGTCGCTGGGCAGGCCCTGGCGGTGGCGTTGGGCCAGGAGCAAGAGGCCCTGGGGCGAGGACGCCAGACGCTGCTGACCCCAGACGGCGTATGGGCGGTCGTCGAGGATGAGGCCGGGTTGGATGCGTCCTTCTTTGAGGGTCAAAAGCTGTGTGGGTCCGTCGGTGTTGGCGGGCGCGGTCACCATGACGAGGGCTCCCTGGTGCCATACGGCGGAGAGAACTCGGGCGTCGGTCCGCACCGGGACAATGGGCGCTTTGGCCAGGGCGCCAAAGACATCATCGGGCTTGGCAAACTCCGCAACGCGCACCACCGATCCGCTGCCCATGGAGAGATGGGCGGTCAAAGCCGCGCGCCAGCGGCCCTTGGCGGTCTTTTCCACCGCGATGGTGGGCCAATTGGGTTCTTTGGCAAAGGCGATGGACCGGGTGACGGGCTTTTGGCCGGGTTTGAGGCTGGCCAGAAAGACTTTGGGGTTTTCGCAGATGGAGTCGTTGGCGCAGGTGTTCAACGCCAGGAGCGCCCGATCTCCCATTGAGGCCACCGACGGTCCCCCATAACGGGGGGCTTTGGGCCCAATGCCAAAGCGGTCTTCCAAGGCCACGCTCCCGTCATCTCGGACCCAGAGCGCCTCGATCCGGTTGGACCAATAATCGCGCCACGCCACCAGACGCGCGCCGTCATCAAGGCCAGCGCTGACAAAACCGGTGGGCGAAGGCTTGGAGGTATAGTCCATCTGGGGTTTGGTGTAGGCCACGGGCTGGGTTTGGCGCGCTTTGCGCAGCGGCTCGACCCGAATCACCGAGCGCGACACCTCCAATCCCCCCTTGGCCGGCACCTGGACACGGTCCACAAAGGCCACCATCACCCCATCGCCATACGCCACGGCCTCAAAATCCAGCTCGCCTTTGGGAGCCGCGCTTGGCAAGAGTGTGGGTGGACCCGGCAACGGCTCGGCGGTGGTGGGGTTCAAAGGGCGCGCCATGACGCCGCCTGCGCTGACCGAGGACCACAGCGCCCAGGCCTTGGTCTTGGAGGTCAGGAGCGTGGCCGACAAGGGCCCGGCGGGCTCGGTCGTCAGCATCCCGGGCACGACCTGCCCGTCTTTGACCGCCGCCAACTCCCAGGGGCCGCCGTTGGAGTTGTGCACGCTGGCCAGAGCCATCCCCTGGCCTGCCACCGAAGCCCAACTGTGCCAGCTTGGCAGCCTCCCCAAAACGTCCATGTCGTCGGCGCGCTTGGTTTGCCAGTTGATCGAGGCGCGGTACCAACCACTCGTGAGCTGGTCGTCGCTGATCCAGATGGTGCCGCCCCAGACCACCTCCAGCGCTTTGGCGCCGGACAACAGGCGCGGGCGCTGCGGCGATGGGTTGGCGCGCGTCTTTTGCGTGTTGGGGCCGTTGATGGGGCCGCTGGGGCGCAGGTTGCCTCCGGGCCAGCGCGCCGTGACCTCCACGTCGGCCTCGGGGGTCAAACGCACCGCCACCACCTCTTTGCCCTGGGTCCACACGGCCGCAAAGCGCTGCCCTGGAAGCGACACCACCTCAGGCAAGCCAGGACGGTCCTGGTCTGTGCTTCCTTGCGCCAACACAACGGGATCAGAAGGACGAGCACCTTTGGCGGTCAACGGCTGCGCCATGACCTGGGTCTTGTCGCCGTCCACCTGACTCCAGACCACCAACGCCCACTGGCCTGTCGACGCCACGCGCAGCCCAAAGGCGTCTTTGTCTGCCTTGGACAGCACCGCCCCGTCCACACACTCGCGCGCCCCCTCCAGCGTCGAGATCACCACGCGGCTGCGGCGCCCGTCATCCAACGTCCAGCCGACCCACCAATCGCCTTGCTCCCTTCCCACCCCGTCCATGGGGGCAAGATCCGGAAAGAGCGCATCCACGGGGCCGCCAAACACCGCCTGACCATCGCAACCCTGTGGCTTTGCAGGATCTGTGTTTGAGGGCTTTTGGGATGCACCTTCGTTTGGTCTCACAACCCCAGCGTCACCAGAAGGCAGCGACGGAGGCTCGATCTCCTGAGGCGAAGAACACCCCGCCCAGCACAGCACCGCCGCGCCCCAACACAACCGACCCAGCATCACAGACCGCATCTGCCCCATCCTCCTCTCTCTCTCCCAGTGCAAACGCTCAAAGCCCTGGGCAGGCCCCAGCGGATGAACAATCTCTGTTCAATGGGCAATGAAAGTCATGCACACACCGGGGATTTTGCACATCCAGCAAGATCAACGGATCTCCAACGCGCTTGCCAAACTTCATCCGCAAGTTGACCAGCTCCTTCTTCTGGCGCAGCCGTTCATCCAACGCCCGGCACACCGACTTCTTATTGCAAACGAAGGCCTTGCCGTCATTGAAGCTGCGCCCATCGGCTCCCAGCACCGTGCTATTCACCAAGTGCATCGTGAAGATTTGGCCAGGCGTCTTGGTCTCTTTCAACACCCGTTTGATGCGCCAGTTCATCTTGGAATACCCAAGCGGCAGCGCTTGGCGCTCCTGCACAACCGCCAGCTTGTACCTCACGCCCCACTCCAACTTTCGACCCCCGAGACCATGCCAGAAATTGAAGACATCGGACCCCTGTCCTTCTTCCCGAACCACAAGATCCATCCCGGGGACGTGTGTGTTGTGGGAGCCGTGACGATACTCCATGACGGTCCAGGTCATCTCTCTGACCGGCTCAGTCCCGCCACAACAGCACCCAATAAGACCAACAAGCAGCATCGCCGCACCGGCCAACACACCCAACCAACGCATCACACACCTCCCAAAGCACATCAGACAGGGCCCAACCACCAGACACCGCACTTCGAGGCATCCGAGGATTTCGGCGCCATCAGACAAAGGACGAGCCCGTGGTCAGACACGGCTCAACAGACCCAAAAGTCCGCGCTGTGTCTCTTTCAAAGAGAAAAGACACGATGACACGCCCTTTGGGCCGTGCAAAGCACAGCTTGGATATGAAGATGTTCGACGGAATCAAAGGATGGAAATGTCAGGACCAAAGACAGGCCCTATTTGGCGCACAGTTGTGCCCGACAACCAGAACTGTCGGGCGACAGAAGCCTTACCAGCGACCAGGCAATGCCCAAACGGCGTCAAACCCGGCCCAAAGGGGATCTCAGGCTGTCCCCAGGCCTGGTTTGGGCTCTGGGTCAGGTCGCAGCAGTCGCCCAAGGTGCTCAATGCCCTTGCTGACCAGCAATCCTCCCAACCCCACGCTGATGGCGGCCCCCAGACCGCCCACGACGGCCAGGGCCGCTGCCCCGACCGACACAAGGTTCAAAGCATCGGCCCCATGATGGCGAGCCTTGACGGGCAAAGACTTGCGGCAAAAGCAACGGTCAAGGTGAGATTGACCCCACGCATAGGGCAATGGGCTTGTGGCGCAGCGGCGAGGGCCGCAAAGACGGCCACAATCACACACCACCCTGACCTGCCCACCGCGTTCTTCAAAACGACCACCGTTCAAACGTCCCATAAAGCCCTCCCTGAAAAATCCTCTGCACAAGACTGGCAAACTCCGCAGCCTGCCTCCTCCTGCAGACAATCCCTCCGTTGTGTGTGACACAGCGCGGCCCGGAATGGCTCGGTGTGGATCCCGAGATGGGGTCCATTCCCCCAACTGCTCTCTTTAGAACGCAAAACAGCAGGACTATATTTATCCACCTTTGTTAAAAGATCGTTAAGTCTCCCAATCAAACGCCCTGAATTCGTGGATGCACAGGCGGCGCGCCCAATCGCAGGCTTTATGCCTTTAAAACCGGTCAACACGGGGTTGAACGCCTGGCTTTAATCCGATTTAGAGCACGTTTAAGCCGCGCTTAAGAGGTCGAAACAGGAAAGGAGTTCTAGGTTGTGTCTGACAACGCGTCGAAACGCGGCAATGGCTGAAACCGCCGCCAGACACCCACCATCGGAGCACCACACACCATGTCCACGTCACAACAATCGGGCCTCTCACTGACCATCAACACCATCCCCCGAAGCGCGGTGGTGGCCTTCTTACTCTTTGGGGGCCTGTCGCTTGTGGGCTGCGTCGATGACACCCAGGACAAAAACCAGGACTGTCAGGGCGACGACTGCGACGATGAGTTCGCCAACAACGAACCCGACGACACACCACCAGACGACGCCAACAACACACCCGAGCCCATTGTCTGTGTTGAGGTCGATGACCAACCCCAGATCTTTGAACTCAATGACGCCACCCTGACCGGTTACGTCGAGCGCCTTGGCTCAGACACCAACGCCGACACCTTCCTGGGCTGGGACACCTCGGCGGCCCTCATCGTCACACACACCACCACCGGCGCAGTTTACGCCGCCCGCATGGACGACGGCCCCGGTACCCCCTACGAGCTGACCGTGCCCGCAGGGCAGTACAACATCGATCTTCGCCTCCAGGGGTTTGACGGCTTCACCATCTCCAGCACCATCTCTCTGGCCAAGGACGTCGAGTTGTCTGGCGGCACACAAAACCAGAACTTTGGCGTTGTCGCGGTGCCCATCTCGGGTCAGATCCTGCTTGGTGGCCAGGACATCCCCGAGGCCACCGAAGCCGACCCCAACCGCGGCAACGTGATCTTCAAGGACGTTGACAGCGACTTCACCTACAGCGTCCGCCTTGAGCCCACTGGCCCGTCCGAGCTTGAGGTCATCTTGCCCGGCAACGCCACCTACGAAGTCCTCTGGCACCGCCGCGCCATCCTCGCCACTGGCCAAACCGACCCCATCCCGGTGGGCGTGGCCAACCTGGGCCGGATCGATGTCAGTCGGCCCAACAGTTGGACCTTTGACTCGCAGCAGCCCGTATTGGAACTCTCGGGCGAGGTCTTCCTTCAGCGCTTGCTTCAGGATCGGCAGGAGTTGCCCGCAGACGAGGTGCAGGGCGACGATGCGCCGCGCGCGCTGCTCCAGTTTGTCAGCGCGCTGGACGAGAGTTGGGACACGACTTCGGTCTCGCTGGGCCACAGGGGCCCCGGGCTCTACAACATTCGCCTGATGGCGGGCTCGTACGCGGTGATCTTTGACCCGCAGGATTACAGCGCTGGCGGCGCGCTCGAAAACCGGTACGCGACCCACAACCTCTGCGGCGAAGACCTCTGCGAATTTGGCGACTCTGGCACCGTGGACTTTGGGCTCATGCCCCAGAAGTACCACTCGGTCTCAGGGCGCGTGGAGGTTTTGGGGCGCCAGTGGGCGCAAAGCGGTTTGCAGCTCGATGGCAGCGTCTACTTCCGCGACGAAGACACGGGAGACTCCCATTATATGGACATCGCACCCTCGGGCGTCTTTGTCGGCACTGCCCCCGCCGGGCGCTACACGGTGGAGTTGAGCACCTACAGCGGCCTGCCTGGGAGCATCACGCTGGCCACTGGGGTCGAGATCGACGGGCCCAACAACTTTGACTTTGAAGTCCGCGCCGTGCGGGTCCGCGGAGAGTTGAAGGTCAACGGACAGACCATGGCGGACAACGGCCTCTCGGACGAGGTGGAGCGCGCCGTCTTGAATTTCTGGCAAGAGGACGCTGGCAACACCGGGCTGGCGCGTCTGGGCGTGTCCGGCCCCGCCACATTTGATGTCTTTATGGTTCCCGGAGAGCACGAGGTCCACGTGTCGAGCTACGGCAACGGCGGCCATGGCCTGCTGACCATTTTGCCCCAGGACGTGCTGCCCAACGGGCACAAAGAGATCGGCACCGTTCAAATCCCTGCCCAGGAGGAGATCGTCGAGCTTGATTTGAACGTCAACGTCCTGACCTACCAGGGCCAGGTCCAGAACATCGAAGCGTTTGCGGACAGCAACGCCTTTGAGCCGCCCATGAACGCCCTGCGGCTGCGGGATCTGGAAGAGCGCCGCGACGGCTACGGCCCCGGCATCTGGAACGACCTGCTCATCACGACGGTGGCCGAAGATGGCAGCTTTGAGATGCTGGCCTACGAGGGGGCTTACGAGGTCGCCATCGGCAACACCGTCAGGCAGTTCAACAACCCCGTGGTTCTGGAGCACGTCTGCCTTGGCCGCTGACGCCAAAGACAAACGCCCGCTCAGTCGGGATCAAAGAAGGTCGATCCCGGCATGTAGAACTGGTCAAAGCGCTTAAAGGTGATGGCCCCAAAGGTGTTGACGGCGATGCCAAAGATCACCAGCGCCTTGAACCACCGGGACAGCGGCCTGCGGCCCACCGCCAGCAACAACACCATGTAGGGCGTGTAGTCGAGGCTGAAGCGGTACCCAAACTGCTCGTATCCCGTGTTCTGGTAGAAGAGCCCGGGGATGGCCACCACCGCCACCGTCGCCCACAAGAGCCCCCACCAGAAGCGGTCGTCCTGGGTCCGCCGCGCCATGGGTCGAAAGAGGTAGATCCACACCGGCGTGGTCAGCAGCAGGCTCATGCCGTGGCGGCTGACGACCACAAAGGGCTCGTAGGGCTGAATCCTGGGCAGGAGCGTCAGCGCCGCTGAGAGGTTTTTGCTCAAAAAGTGGATGTTGAAGAGGCCAAACTTGCGGATCCGCCCGATCTGACCGCCCGCCAGGTAGCTGTGGCCAAACTCGGTAAAGCTCTCAAAGCGCACATAGTTGTAGTAGAGCAGCGTCAGCCCCACCAACAGACACGGCAAGCAAAAGAGCGCCAGCTTCTTGAGCGCCTCGGGCCACCCCTCGCGGCGCCACTGGCCCTTGGGGAAGAAGATGAAGGCCATAAAGAAGATGGCGCTAAAGAGCAGCGGCGTGCGCGTGGAGAAGGCAATGGCCAGACAAATCCCCGCCAGCAGCGGGTGTCGGGCGTCGATGGACGCCAAAATATAAAGCAGCGTAAAGGTCGCCCCGATGACCAGCGCCGAAAACCACACTTGACCCAAAACCGCACACCACAAATGCACGGTCCCGGCCCCAAAGAGCACTGTCAGCCATAAGTTGTCCGAGCGAGTCCGGCCAGTGCGCCCGCCGTCCGAAAAACGCCTGAGCACAATGAACATCAACGCAAAGTTCAGCGCCCCAAAGAAGATCGTAAAGGACACATCATCAACGTTGTAGCCCCAGATGGCGGCCAGCGGCATGATCAAGACCGCCGGGGCGGGGGGAAACGACACAAAGACGCGCTTCTCCCTGGCCCTTGGGTCCACCTCAGCCCGGTCCACGACCATGATCTGACCATCGAGGGTCTCAAAGCGCCGCGTGTTGCGGTCGCGCCAGACCCCCTTGATCTCCTGACCGCTGCGCAGCTTCATCCACTCGTACGACGCCCAGTCATTGCCATGGGGGGCCTTGCGGGCCAGGTTCAACTGCCCATCCAGGAAGGCGTTGGCCAGGTAGGTAAAGTGGGGATCGCTCGACGGCTTGCCCACCCGATCCCAGGCCAGCCCCGAGAGCACCGCGTAGCCCACCACAAAGAGGATCGCGGGGATCAGAAAGAACTCTTTCCAGGTGCGTTTTGGAGACGGCGCCATGGTCAGATGGGCAAACCCACTGGCCTCATCGGGCGCCGCGGCCTCGGCCTGCGGCGGCTCAGCGGCCTGGGGCAACGGCGCTTCGGACGCAGACTCCTGCTCGGTGGGCTGCTCGGTCATGTCGTCTCTCGCTGGCGGCGGATGGTCAGACCGACCCACTCGGGCTCACCGGGGACGCCCTGGGCGTATTTGCGCAGCTTGATCTCCACCGCGTAAACCGGCAGGCGCTCCAGGATGAGGCTGGCCATGTCATCGGCCAGCGACTCGATCAAGTGCTGGCTTGGCCCCTGGCCCACATCCAAAACGGCCTGAGCGATGCCGCGATAATCCACCGTGTCGGGCAGCGCGTCGGACGAGCCCGCCTGACTGGTGTCGACCTCGACCTCAACGTCGACGCGAAACTGGTTGCCGTCGCGCCGCTCGTTGTCGTAAACGCCGTGGTATCCAAGGAACTTCAGCCCGTGAACCTCGATTCGGTCCCTTCTGGGGCGGTTGCTGTCTGTCATGGTCGGTGCGCCTCCGCTGTGGCCAACGGCAAACACGGCAGGGAAGGTCGCAAGGCTCAAATGTCCGTCGTGGGACATGGCCGGGGACGCCGCGCCCGATGTGCCACAGGTCATCGAGGGGTCCATGTTCGCGGGCGACCCCCCTTTTGCCTGGTGCTCCCAGATGTGCCGGTCAACACCGGGCTTTGGGAGGGGTGTACTATGCCAGGGACGCGGCGCTTTGCAACATCCCCGGCAAGTCACATCAAGGCAGACAAGCGCGGCAGCTTATCAAAGAGAGTCTACCCTTCGTCGGCCTGCGACTCTGAACCGGGAGGCGAAGAAAAGGCAGGGCGACGGTGGTGCTCGATCATGGCCTCATCATAGACCTCAAAGAGGGTCTGCCCGCCCGGATCCTTGGGAAGGTTGACCCCCAAAACCTGGGCCGTCACCAGCCCCGAAAGCGCAATCGCCCGATCGCGCTCGTTGTAACGGCTGACCGAGCGCAGGTTGCTCAAGCTGGTCCGAATGGTCCACACCAGCTTATCCTCAATCCGCTGCGACACCCCCGCCAGATTATACACCTTGGCCAGCGCCTCATGATGGGGCGCCAAATCAAGCTCATAATCGGGATCCTGATGTTTGGCGCGCTCGGCCTGCCTTGCAGCAGCCTTGCGCAGGCACGTCGCCACCACCTCCCGAATGTCCGCCACATCAAAGGGCTTCGGGATAAAAACGATGTCATGGCGACGGCTCACCCGCTCCAAACGCGGATCGCTCTCCCCCGTCACCAAAGCAATCTGCATGTGGGGATTGTTCTTTCTCAAATACTCGCCCAACACCAAACCTTCCATCCCGGGCAGGTTCTGATCCAGAAACGCCACCTGAAAGGTAAAGTACGGCAACTGCTCCAGCCCCTCCTCCGCAGACGCCACCGGGATCACCTGATGGCCATCAAGCGAGAGCATCTGCACAAAGAGCTCCCGCATGGCCTCATCGTCATCGATCACCAAAATGGTCAGCTCCTGGGCCCCCTCGTACGCTTGCTCTTCAGACATGCTCGCCACCTCCTCCCCCGGCCCTTCAACCCCAACGACCGCTTTGACCCCTCCAAAACGAACCCATGCAATCCTACCAGACTCGCCCCACACTCAAGGTTCAGGCGCATCACCACCCGGCGCGTCTCCTCCAGGCGCATCGCCAGCGGGCACCTCTTCACCCGGCGCCGCACCATCGGGCGCAGCGTCGTTGTCCTTGAGCACAGGCACCTCCCCACACACCGGCACCTCAAAGCGGCCCACCGCCCAGCCCTTCTCTCCCCTGGCCTTGCACAAAAGCACGCGGCCCGAGGCGGTCGGGATGTTGGTCTCTGGATCGTTGATGACCTCTTCGATGATGATCGCCCCGCTGTCTTCAGCGGTCACCGACTTCAGCGTCCTGGGCAGCTTCTTGTCCGTCGTGTAGGTGTAATTCCAATAGGACATCCCAGGAGGCTCTTCCGGGTTCCGGGTCGGAAAATAGAACGACCCAGGCTCAAGCTTGGCCACCCTCACCCCAAGCTGCGGCTGGCGCGCCAACCCACCATCGGCGCGAAACCCCGAGCAGTCCTTGAGCGCCTCGCTCGAAAACGAAAACATGACCCGGTCTTTGGTCGCATTGACTCGCCCAGTCTTGAACACCAGCGACAACTCCAACTCCACCGCATCATCCTGGGCCAACAACGCCCTCAGCGGCACCGGCGGGATGTCTTTGGCATCAAAGGCCTCATTGGCGCAGGCCTCAAGCGGATCAAAGCCATCTGGCGCAGCAGCCCCATCAGGCCCAAAACGCTCGGAACGAGCTGGCACTTTAACGTCTGAGCCCGCAGCGGTGTCTTGATCAGTGTCTGGCTTGGCGTCGCCTTGCACGCCCTTGTCAGCAGCACTGTCCTGGGCCTTGTTGGCGCTTTTGGCATCTGTGGATGGCGGCGCGGTGTCTTTTCTGGAAGAATCACACCCCAGCGGGCTTGAAAAGAGCGCCGCAACCAGCAACATGACCCACGTACAGGTTTGATGGGGCTTAAGGGAGGCGAAACTCATCGACAGTGCGCTCCTGAAAGGGGATTTTGAGTGGACGGTTCTGGCACGTGAACAAAAGGTGACACGAAACAAATCCGTTCATCAAGCGAATCTTTTGACACGACGTGCGTCGATAAGAGACGACACGTGGAAGCAAGCTGTTTTACAGTCGTAAAGCCTAGAATGTTTGAAAATGCCCAAACGCCAGCGCGGGAGGAAGGATATGAAACGCACCACACAACATCACACCATGGTCGTGGCCGCAGCCACCAGCGCCTGCCTGGCGCTGACCGGATGCATCGGAGGACTCGGCGGCACCGGCGGCGGTTTTGATTGCACCGAGCAAAGCTCGGCCTTTGAAGAGACCTCCTCCCAGCAAGGCCTCTTGCAGGAGAGCGTGCCCACCGAAGGGCCTTTCCCCATGGCCATGGTCCTGTCCACCAGCGCCGTCAACAAGATGTTGGCCTCGGTCCTGAACCAAAACCTGCCCTCGGTCAGCCAGGATGTGGGGCCGATCACCGTCACCCTCCAGCCCGAACTGCCCACCATCGAGATCGCCGCCGTGCGCGACTGTCCCCAATGCATCCTCTCGACGCTGGGCTTCGCCGTGGAGGTCGACACCGGCATCCTGGGCGTCATCGGCGGCTCCGGCGCCGCCAGCCTCAGCCTCCCCGTCAACCTGGCACCCATCGACAACTCCAAAACCGGCCTGATGGCCATGATGGACCAGGCCACCTTCCTTGACCTCAGCGTCGAAGTCGCTGGTCTCAGCACCGGCGACATCGCCATCGTCGAACAAGCCCTCGAAGTGCTCGCCAGCGACTACGTCCGCGAAGAGTTTGGCTCCGTCGAGGTCGTCCAGTTCGACTCGTTCCAACTCGGCGACGATGACCTCTTCCTGGCCGCCCGCGGCCCCGTCATCTTCCCCGATGAAGGCACCCTCGTCGTTGGCCTCCACTCCAACCTCCTGCTGCCCCAGACCGCCACCATCGAAGAGCAGGCGCGCCTGCCCGAAGGCTCCGAGCTTGGCGTCCAGCTTCACCCCGAGCTGCTGCTGAGCACCATGCAGCGCCTGCTTGGCGTCGGCATCATCCCCCGCGAGTACGACGCCAACGGCAACGTCGACGGCCGCGGAGACCACCAGGTCACCCTCGAAACCATGAGCAGCAGCAACGACAGCGACAAACTCAAAACCTCGTTCCGCGTCTGGCGCACCGGCGGCGGCCTGTGCGGCTTCGCCGACATCTCCAGCGACATGTCCCTGCGCGTCAACGGCTCCTTTGTCGAACTCGAAGCCGACAACTTTGAAGTCAACGGCGGCGAAGGCATCGGCGAACTCCTCTCCGACGCCGCCAACACCTGGATCGCCGGTGACTTCATGAACTCCCTGACCGAAAACATGGCCCTGACCGTCAACTACCGCGAACTCTCCCAGGACTCCGAAGAAGACCTCAAACCCCAAGCCAACGAAGTCGTCCTCGACGGCCGAGGGCTAAGCGTCTTTCTCAACCTCGCCGACTGATTGGGACGGCCCTGATGGTCTCAGGAACCACGTGACTCACTCGCAATAGCGCTGCTATGGCTTCGTTCGCCCCGAGGCGTCTGAGCCTCATCATTGCTCGCCCCAATCCCGGGGCGTTTTT
>CAKZKQ010000136.1 GCA_937123825.1 uncultured Pseudomonadota bacterium | reverse complement strand
GAAGCGAACGAACCACAAGGGAGTGAGCGCAGCGAGCGACCGAACCACAAGCAAGCGCAGCGCCGCGAACCAAAAGCAAGCCAAGCGCAGCGTCGGCGCCGCGAACCGTTCTCGAGCGAGCGACCGAGCGCAGCGAGGAAGCGCAGTAAGAGAACTCAGATGCCGTAGCGTTTGCACAGGATGGTGAATTTTTGCTGGGTCATGCCGAGGTTGAGGGCGGCCAGCTCCATGTCGCCCATGCTGGCGTCGAGGGCGGCGCGCAGGACGTCGCTGACCTGGTTGAGGCCGGTGACGTCGGAGGCCTGCTGGGAGCTGACGCGCAGCTCAGTGAGCATGGAGTCTTTGAAGTCGCCCTGGGCGAGGTAGCGGAAGCTGGTGTGGCCGATCTTGAGGACGTCGCCGTTGCGCAGGATCTGGGTGCCGCGCAGGCGCTTGTTGTTGATGAAGGTGCCGGTGGCGCTGTTCATATCGACGACGCGCAGGCCGTTTTCAGTGGGGACGACCTGGCAGTGGACGCGCGAGGCGCTCACGTCGTTGAGTTGGATGGCGTTGGTGACCGCGCGGCCAAGGGTGCCCATGCGGGTGCCGATGTGGAAGGCTTTGTCTTTGATCTGACCATCGACGCCCACCAGCCAGTTGCGGCGTCCCTGGGCGGGCAGCTCGCGCTGGGCGCTGTAGAGCATGGCGCCTCCGGCGACGGCCTCTTCGGGCTGCTCACGCTCGCTGTAGACTTTGTACGCCGCCGCCACAATCGCCAACAAACCCGCTGCAATGATCAATTCAAACATCGTGTATCCCTCAAACGTCTTGGGTTCTGTGCTTCATGATACCCAAATGCAGACGAAAGACTTGGTTTGAGGCGAGCAATAACGGATGGCAGGGGCCTCGGGACGAACGAAGCTGTAGCAGCGCTACCGCGAGTGAGTTCCGTGGTTCCTGGCGCCGTTAGGGCCGTCACAAAGTAAGTCGGGCGTCTGCGTTTGGGTATGAGCGGCGCCAGGACCGACCGTTCTGGTCTGGCCTATCTGGGAAGCGCCTGCCCGACGCATTCTTCAATAGGCAACAGCCGTGCCAGCTTTAAAGATTGTGGAAGGTGTCCAAAGAGCCGCCCAAAAGCGCATCCAAGGTGTTCAAATGGGCATGCGTTGTTCAGAAACGGCGCGCTGAACAGTAAAACAGACAGCGCAGGGCCAAATGGACAAGGAGGGTGTGCAACGCTGCGATGGGTCCACAGCAAAGCGCAAGAAGGGAGGTTCGCCCCGAGACCATCACGGGCGGCGGCGGCCAAGAGCGATCGTCAACAACACAAGCAATGGCCAGGCGTTGAAGGGGTTGGGTGCGGTGGGGCTTTGGTGGCAGCCGCCGGATGAGGAGGACGACGCGCCGTCGCTTTCGGGTTCATCTGGGTCGGCGTCGCCGTTGTCGTCTCCGTTGTTGGCGCCGTTGTTGTCGTCCTGGGGTTGATCGTCGGCAAAGTTGGAGGGGTCGGTGCCTCGGGCGATCTCGTCGCCGTCGTTGACGCCGCCGCCGTCGGTGTCGGGATCTGAGGGTTCGAGCCCCAGTTCGACCTCCTGGCCGTCGGTGACGCCGTCATTGTCGCTGTCGGGGTTGTTGGGATCGGTGCCGACGCGGCCTTCTTCACCGTCGGTCAACCCGTCGTTGTCACTGTCGGGGTTGTTGGGGTTGGTGTTGGTGTCGTTGAGTTCTTCGCCGTCGGTCAACTCATCGTCGTCGCTGTCGTCGTCGGTGGGGTCGAGGCCCTGGGCGACTTCGTCTCCGTCATCAACGCCATCGCCGTCGCTGTCGGGGTTGTCGGGCAATGAGCCCAGGCTTTCTTCTTCACTGTTGGTCAGCCCGTCGCCGTCGATGTCGTTGTCACAAAGGTCCCCGATGCCGTCTTCGTCGAGGTCTTCCTGGTTGGGGTTGGGCGTCTCGGGGCAGTTGTCCACGTCGTCTTTGACGCCGTCCAGATCCAGGTCATCGTCACAGGCGTCGCCCAGGCCGTCTCCGTCGCTGTCGGTCTGGGAGGGGTTGGTGACGGTGGGGCAGTTGTCGTCTTCGTCGGCGATGAAATCGCTGTCATCGTCGTCGTCACAAGCGTCGCCTGCGCCGTCGCCGTCGAGGTCTTCCTGGCCGGGGTTGTTGTTGAACTGACAGTTGTCGGCGCGGTCGAGCGCGCCGTCGTTGTCGTCGTCGTCGTCGCAGGCGTCGCCAAAGCCATCTTCGTCGGCGTCGGCCTGGGATTCGTTGGCAGTCTGGACACAGTTGTCGTCTTCATCGGGGATGCGATCGCCGTCGGCGTCGGGCGCGGTGATGAAGATCGACCAGCTCTGCTCGGCCTGTCCGCCGTCACCGTCGGAGACTTGCAGGGCAAAGTTGACCTCCACCTCAAAGTCTTCGGGACCGGGGATCCACTCCAGAACGCCTTCGGGTGAGATGGTGGCGGACTCAGGCCCCTGGGTGAGGATGAATTCGAGCGGGTCCAGCGAGCCAGCGGGGTCAACCGCGTCTATGGTGTAGGTGTAGGGGTTGTTGACGCTGGCCTCTTCGGGGGGTGTGCTGAGGATTTCGGGGGGGAGGTTGGTGACAATGACGGTGGCGGTGTCCACCTCGACCAGATCACCGGGCAGCGTCACAGAGACGGCGATCTCCAACTCTGCGGGGCCATCCAGACCGCTGACATCCCACTGGGGGTTGGGGCCCTGGGCGTCATCAAAGACCCCGTCCTGGTTCAGGTCCCAGGCGTAGCTGATCACCTCTCCCCGGGAGCGCGACGCGTCAAGCTCAATCGTCTCGGTGCCTTCGTCAAAGGTGTAGGGTCCTCCGGCGTTGGCGCCCGAGCGCACGGCGCACCAGTCCAGGGCCTGACTGGTCAACGTTCTCCATTGTTCTTGGAGCTGTTGGGGCTGGCCGGGGTAGAAACCCAACCAGACGACGCGCCCGGGCTTGTCTTCGCGGGTCGCCACAAGGATCTGTCCGTCGGTGTAGCTGGCGATCAACTGCGCGCCGGGCAGCACGTTGGTGTTGCCGGTGCGAAAGTTGTTGGTCCCCACGGCGGTGATCCCGTCCATGATGGGGTGATCGGCCTCCAGAATCTGTCCCATCGTCCCGCCGCTGTAGACATCGTCCCCAGTGGCCGCCACCAGCGCATAGTTTTCCGCGCGCCAGCGCCCCTCGATGTCAAAACCGGCCGAAAACTGGCTGAACACCGCCTCGATGACGCAGCCGCCTTCATCCACATAGGCCGCCAGCGCGTCTCCAGCAATCCGCGCCTGCTCATCATCCAGGCCGTTGTTGCTCCAAACCATCACAGCGTCAAAATCGCGCATCGCTTCGATGCTCGCCTGACCCAGTTGGCCGCCCTGGTTGGTGATGGTCCAGTCAAAATCGGGCGCTTCACGCAGCGCGTTGGAGAAATTGTCCACGTTGCTGGTGCCATCCTGCGCCAACATCAGCAACTGGCCCTGTCCCATCGCCGCTGCAGGCCATAACACGCCCGCAGCCACCGCAAAACATGCCCACCCGAGCATCTTTCTTCGCATCATGCTTCACCCCATGCCGTTTAATGTCGCCTTGGAGGGGCCATTTTAGCACAACCGGCCATATTGTCAGGCGCTGGGGCACGCAATGCAGGGTTTGGACGCGGTATGAACGCGCTCAAAGGCACCAGAAGGGTCCCAAATGGTCTCCAAAGGAGGCCAACAGCCTAGAGAGGGCTCAGGGTTCGAGCCGAGCGTTGATGACGGCCATGCGCCAGTGGCCCTGGATGCGGCTTTGGGCCTCTTTGAGGAGCGCGCGGGCGCCTTCTTTATCCCCTTTGGCCGCCAGAACCTCAATCTTGAGGACGTCGAGTTCTCTCCAAGGGGTACCACGGAGCTTTTGTGCTCTGGCAAGGGCGTTCAAAGCATCGCTGTGGCGCCCCAATGTCAGGTAGACCTCTGCCGCGAGGAGTAAAACCCTGGGATTGGGCGAGCCTGAGGTCCATTGCTGGACGATTTTTTCACTCTCAGCGCGTTGTGCGGCGCCTTGGGCAGCCAACACGCGCGCCCATTTGAGTTGAACATCGGGGGAACAAGGCAAACCTCGCGCATTGTCGCCTGCGCTGGCTTCCATCCGCTGCGCCAACGCGGCCGCGAACTTGTCCAACCCCGCCGCCTTGGCCAACGCCACCCTGGCCCACAACAACCAGCCGCTCATGGCGACATTTTTCTTAAGCTGTAGGAGGGATTCTTGGGTGTTGCCGGTCCGCAGCGCCAGTTCAAGCTCCACCATCTCCTTCCCAGGCATCCCTCCGTGTGCCATCAGTGCATGCGACGCAAGGTCCTGGGCCTCATCGTTCAATCCCGCCGCCAGAAAGCGCTCAAACAAGAACACGCTGGCCTCGGATGTGCGCTCTATTTGCCAGAAGAGCCGCGCATGCTTGAGGGCTTCCTGGGTCTGGCCAGCGTCGGCGAGCGCGTTGGACAAGCCCTTGAGCAAGGGCGCCTCGTGGGGACGCTCGGCGAGCGCCTTTTTGTAAGGTTCAATGGCCATGGAACCGCTGAAACCAGCCAGTTCAACCAGCGCGCCATACACAAACGCGCTCCTGTAGAGGCTCTCCATCGACGGGAGGTGGCGCTCAAACTCCTCAAGCCCTCCCAGCCCTCCATTGTCGTGGATCATAAGATGGGCGCGCAGCGAATGGCCAAACAGGCTCCCAGGAAGCACAACGCGCTGAGCATCAAAGGCCGCCACCGCCTCTTTGCACTCTCCGGCTCGGATAAAGAGCCAACCCAATCGCTGGTATGTGCGAGTGACGGACTCTCCGGCGGCGAGTTCTTCGCGCAGCACCTTCACCCCTTCGTCCAGTTTGCCATCGCGCCACAACGCAATGGCGAGCTTTTCACGCATCGGCAGCCGGTCGTGGGTCAACATCGACAGAGCTTTCCGATACGCCTTCACAGCCTCTCCAAAGCGCCCCTGCCTCATCCTGAACGCCCCCAACTCTGACCAGGATTTGGGCATGAGCGCGTCGCGCTTCATCCGCGCCTTGATCTCGCGCTCTGTGAGCTTGGGGTTCTTCCAGAAATCTTTGCTCGCCTCCGCCGCGTCGTGCGCCTCTTGGAGCCGCTTGGCCTCATCGCCGCGCCCCACTGCGCCCATCAGCGTGACCATCTCGGTGCCAAAGACCCCAACAGCGTCCCGTGGGCGTTCCTTCAAAAAGACATCGATGGCCTTGCTGGCGTCATCATACTGGTTGGCCCACACCAGGACAGAAATGTGGTGCGTGGGTCCGGCAAAGCTTCCGGGATCGTGTCGCAGATAGGCTTCACTCCAACGCACCGCAGCGTCCTTGTATCCCAGACCCGCCGCCACCTCAGAGAAGAGCCGTCCAAAAGCACCGTGACGCTTTTGGGCAGAGTCGAGGTCTTTAAAGAGCGCCCAGGCGTCTTCCCAACGCCCTGCGCTTGTGAGCAACTTGACCTCACACACCAGCGCATCCCCAAGCCGCTTGTTCACAAGGCGACACAACTGCCGGCCTGTGTCGATGTCACCAGAATCGAGCGCCGCGAAGTATGCGTTGTTGGCATAGGGCTCAAACTCGGCGGCGCTGGAGACCGCCATCATCTCCTTGTAAACGACGATGGCCGACACGCTGTATCCCCAGTCGCGCAAGAACTTTGCTTTGGCGTCGAGGAAGAACAGGCGCTGCGCTTTGTCTTTTGCACCGCGCTCCAAGCGCTCAAAGAGCGCCAACGCCGAAGGCGCCTCCCCCAACTCGACCTGGAGCCTGGTCAGCATGGTGATGTATTGGCCGCTCAGGGGTTTGTCCTCAAGGATGGCAGCAGCCAAACCCTTTGCGCGCTCAAACTGACCATAACGCTCCAGGTGGCGGAACAAGTTCGCAGGGCGATCCTGCCACTCGGTGCCTTCTTTGACGTAGCGCGCAAAGAGCGCGTCTGCGCGTTGCCGCTCTCCTCTTTGATAGAGCGCATCAAAGAGATCGCTCAGACTTGGTGGCAACACCACAGCCGCCTCGGCCAACGCAGCAGCTTCATCCACGCGCCCCAACGCCAGGAGCACCTCAATCTCAGTGCCCACATCAAGCCCGTAGGGAGACGCACACAGGCGCTGAGGCTCCAGCAGTGGTTCGGACATCGCCTTCAAACCAATGGACCAGGCCTTCATCAAGAGCTTGTTGCTCATCTGACAGCGCAGCTCAGGGGTGGCAAAGGTCGGCGCGAGCGTTCTTTGGACGCATTGGGCCCACAAACCGCTGCGTTTGCACAGCTCACCCCAACCGGACATGGATTGTTCGGCGTCAAACCTGTCCTTTGCGGCCAGGATCGCCTCCTCAAACGCTCTCAGGGCCTGCGCATCCTCGCCGCTGCGCACCAACACATCGCCCAGCGCCGTCCATGAGGAGCGTGAGGGGCTCGCTTTGACAGCGCGGCGCGCCAAAAGGAGTGCTTCTTTGATGTTCCCCTGTTCCAGGCGCGCTTTGGACGTGTACATCAGCGCCTCAGCGCGCAATTTGGGCTCTTTCGAGGACGCCTGCGCCTTCCACAACGCCACCACATCCTCGTAGCGCGCCTCTTTCATGAGCGCATCGCCCAGTTCGACGCGCACCTGTGCTTTGTCATCGTCCTTGAGCGGCTCATTGAGCAATGATCGGTGAGCGGCAATGGCTTTTTCATACGCTTCGGCCCCCATAAAGACCGCAGCGCAGCGTTTCAGCGCCGCCACGCGCTCCGGCACCTTTGAATCCAGCCCCAAAACATCGTCGCAGAGCGCCTCTGCAACACTGGAGGCAGACCATCGCAATCCCGAGGCAAGCATTGAGCGGGTCTCGGCATCCGAAACGCCAAAGCGATTGGCAAAAAGCACCAACGCACCGCTCAATTCAGCGTCATGGCCTGTGCTCTCGGACCACATCCCCAAGACATTGAGGGCATCAAAGGCATCGCTCTGGTCGCCGCGCTGCAGCACATAGCGCAAATCCTCCAGCGCGCCGGGGAGATTGGCCTCAACGGCAGTCTTTCCTGCGCTCAAACGGTAGGACGCGGCCAACTCGGGGACCGCCTGGGCTGCATCGCGGCACGCCAACACGAACTCTGCAGGGGGAATCTGCCCCTTCATCGCGTTGGCATAGAGCGAAAAGTACCAGCCATAGCCGTCGGGATCATTTTCCACGGCCGCTTCAAAGCGTTTGCGCACCGCGCTGTAGTCTTTGGCGCGCCCAGACACCTCAATCCGAACCAAATCCACGGCGCGCTGGGCCACAATTGGCGCAGCCAACTGGCGGGCCCGACTTAAAAAGACCTCGGCGCGCTCAAAATCCCCGATGAAGATCGACAGACGGCCTGCCATATAGGGGTAGAACCAATTTTTGGGATGCACAAAGCCCGACTCGATGCACGCTTCGATCTCCGCCTCGGCATGCTCGACGTCTTGAGCGTCAGCATGGTGGTCAAAGAGGCCGTTGGGCGGCCACGACCGGCTGAACACAGTCGTAATGTCGATGCTGGACTTGAGCCCTTCGGGCGCACCACATGCCCCAGAGCGCTCCAGCGTCCCCACAACGAGCACAGGATCGCTCTGCCGCCCACTTTGGCGCCGCGCCTGAACCACATCACCAACGTCCACAAACGCTGTGTTGGGCGCAAAGACCCCCTGGGGCGCCAAGGCCAGAAACCATTCTCCGCGCTTGTTCTGAGCCTCCATCCAACTCCAACTCGCCATGACATCATCGAGCGTCACCCCGGGAACGCCTGCGCGATGGTTGAGCACCTCGTCGGCCACCTCCAACATCTGGCCCAGCGGACTCTTCAACGTCAGATCCTGGCTTAGCGCGCCGGCATCAAGCTGAAGCAACACCCCCTCACCCTCAACCCGCATGTTTGCCGAAAAATCGGCCAGCATCCACAGCGCGCCTTCGGACAGCCCCTCGGTCTCCAACGCCTGACCCAGCATTGTGGCCACCCACGTCCCCAGCAGCACCTCATGGCGCCTGGCAGCATTGGGCCAGACAAAGACCCCCTCGCGGACCACCAGCGGCACACGTCGCCCATTGACCGTGGTGTGGGGCGCCGCAGCGTCGAGCACAAAGGCCCTATCGAGCGCCTCTTGAGACGCTTGCGTCCAGGTCAACTCGAGCACATCCCCAAGGAGCGCCAATTCGGCCTGTGGATCGTCCGCAGCAACCCCCTCGGGCTCCAACGCGCCTTCGGGCACAATGCAACCAGGGTGGGTGCTGATGCCCATCAACGTCGCCGCGATCCGCCGCTGAATCTTGGCCCGATGAGCGCTGGACTCATCCAGCGCCAACACCAGCCGCACCCCAGCCACCCAGGCCCCAGGGCCCGCCAACGCCAACGCCTCGCGGTAGGCCTGCGCGGCACCGACCCGATCGCCACTGGCCCAACGCACATCCCCGCGCACAAACGCAGCCCAAACCGCCCCTGAATCAGTGCTCTTAAGCAGGTTTTGCACCTCCAGATGCTTCCCCGCGCGCAAGAGCTCAGCCACATCCTCGGGGGTCTGCCCGCTGACCGGATCGTCGGTGTAGGGCAACGCAGGCGGCGCAGAAGGGCAAAGCCCCTGGGTCACCCCCACAGGCCCAATGGGTTGCGGGGCGTGACCGCAACCAGTCACGCTCACCGCTGCGAGCAATACCCCAAGGGCACACGCCACGTGCGCGGCCAGAGACGTCATATCCATTGGTTCCTCAAAGGCTGAGTGTTGCTGGCACAGTGGTCTACTCGACGCACGTCAAAGCGCGTTTGTTCCTGTAAAAACAAACGGCCCTTCACTGTGGAGGGGCAAAGATGGCCTCGATCTGCATCCCTTCCAGTTCCACGGACTCCCCCACCTTCAACAAGGGGACATCCACGTACCGGTCGCGCTTCCAGGTGACCACGCGGAACCCTGGATCATCCAAAGTCCGCTCAAACTCGTACTCGACCAGGCTCGGACGACCATCTTCGAGCCTCACAGCCAGAATTGTGACCACCAAACCATCCAGGCGGCGCTGCTGACCCACCCCCATGCTGCGATGGGGGCCATAAAAAAGCGTCTCCATGGGGTCTGTGTACATACCAGACGCTCGCTCGACCTGAATTTTGCGCGCCCCAGTGCGCTTCACCGCCGCAGGCTCAAAGCCAGCAGCCAGGACGCGCACTTTGTCAGGGGCAGTCTCCCCCCTTGAGCGACGCACCACAGGTGTCATCGCCGCAGAGAGGAAGTCTGGGGCCAACAACACCACCAAAGTCTGGTCTTCGAGCCCCTCGCCAGCCCCAAGGTGGTCACTCAAGCGGACAAATGAGTCGCTCAAGAGGGCTGAAGTCATCGATCTGGGCATCAAAAGCATCGGCGCCAGCGCCCCGTGGATGATCAACCAGCTCGCCGTCAGCAATCTGGCCCTCCGCTGCCACCTGGGAGACTGCGGCAGGGTCTCCAAACGCTCGTAAACGGCCCCGATCACCAACGCGATCATCGCGCTGGCCCCCACGCCGACCCACAAGAGCAGCCTGTCCATCGGAAAAGTGGCCCCCAGCGGCACCAACGCCCCCAGTGCACCCACCGCCCAGAACCTCGCAGCGCGATCATGACGCGCGATGGGCCAATAAACCACCGCGATCAACGCCGCAAAGACCAATGCACCCACGATCACCGCCGCGTGCCCCTCTCCTTCGGGCACCGCCACCCAAAAATCCGACGGCACCCAGCCCCATTGGCCAAAAACCAACGCCGAAACCCTCGACGGAGCCTCCATAAGGAAGGTCAGCGGGGCATCAAAGGGGTCCATAAAGAGCCCAGCGCCGTTGTTGGTGTATCCCAACCCCCACAAAACCCCACGCCAGACACCTGCCAGCAAGAACCACGGCGCCAAAGCCGCCAATTTCCCCCTCCACCCTCCCCTTCCAAGGAAGATTTCGTATGAGAGGGCATAGGCGAGCACCGTAAAAGAGACTTCAGAGGAGGCCAGGGCGGCCAAAAAGAGTGCGGGGGCCAGGGCAACACCCGGTGTCCACCCCAAAGCGCGCCATTTGTGGTGGCTCAGCAGCGCGCCAACGCTGAATGTCGCCCCCATGACCGCGTTTCGGTTGGCCGTCCACCCGACCGCCATCCCATGAGCGTCGTCCAACGCGTAGAAGAGGGTGGCAAGCACCGCAATCCAGGCGGGCCAGACCGTCAAGGGCCCCTCAGCTTGAGCCGGTGCATGTCCCATGGGGCTGACCCCAGCGCGATCGCCGTGCGCAAAGACACTCTGGTGGAGCAAACCCACCAAAAAGATCAACGCACCGTACCAACACAGGTTCTGCAGGTGCATCAACCAGGGGTGGTGGCCAAGGATGTTGTAGTCAAAGGCGTGGGTCAACGACGCCAGCGGTCTCAGCGCCGTGATCTTGCTCTCTAAAGGGGTCCACCAGGGCAGAACCCCCAGATCCATCATCTCCTGGACACCTGCTTCGGGCGCGGGGACCAGCGCAAAGAGATCCCAGGGGCGACGGGCCAGGGGCGGCTCGGCGCCGGTGAGCGCGACGGCAGCAAAATGATCGTCGGTGTTGAGGCCGTTGAAGAGAGACGGAGAGGCAAGCAGGACCCCAAGGAGGGGAACGAACCACCGCGCACGGCGGTCCATCAGCGGGCCCTGCGTGCGGGTCAGAAGTCGCCGCCACCATGCGGGGCGCTGCGTATCGGCTTCAGGACTTGAAGTCATCCGGGTTGAGCCCCTGAAGCTCCATGACCCCTCTGAGCTTGTCGGCGCTCATGCCCAGGCTCTTGGCGGCCGCATCCAGATCACCGTTGTTGGCCTCAAGCGCTTTGGCCAGCATATCGGCCAGCGTCTGAACACCGCCAAGCTCGGTGGGACGATGGGCGCGGCGATCGACGGTCTTGCCCGTTTGCAGCGCCTGATCCTTGAAATCGCCCTGGGCGTAGTAACGAAAACTGGTGGTGCCGATCCGCACCAGATCGCCGTCTTTGAGCACCTGCACGCTGATGCGTTGCTCGTTGACGTGCGTGCCGTTGCCGCTGCTCATGTCTTTGACCTGCAGACCCACCGGCGACGGGATGAACTGGCAGTGGACACGAGACGCGTCGGGATCGGTGATTTGAACAAAGTTGCTCACCCCGCGCCCGATCGTCACGGTCCGGCTTCCCAGGTGATAGGCCTTGTCCTTGACGTTGGCGCTCTCGCCGACCAACCAGTTGCGGCGCTGACTGGTGGCGGCAGGACGAGGCGCAGGGCGAGCAGAAGGTGGCGGGCTGGACTGACTGCCGCGCCGTAAGATGAGCGCGATGCCCAGGCCCACGACGGTCACAATCGCGACCAGAATCAAGGCGTTTTCCATGGTGACCCCATGTCACTTATCAGGCGGCGCGATGAACAGACCCTGTGGCGCGCTGCCCCGGGGTGCCCCACTGACCGGGAGCTTCCCACATTGAACCGGGCGATTCCTTCGCGCGCGGCGTAATGGCGTGATGTCCGGGCTCCTGGCCCCACGGCGTTGCCAGCGCAACACCTTCATGGAGCACCCACAGAACCAAGTCGCAGGGTAGAGTTATCCCACGCAACAGAGCCCCAGGACCATACGAGAGACTGTGTTTATCAGATCAGACCGCCGCCATAAACCCAGAACACCACAATCACCAAAGCACCAACGTACGCAGTCACCCCCGAGGGGTCAAACCGCTGGCCAGACTTCAGCGTCGATGTGTTGGGTCATCAGGAAACGAGACAACCTCACCAGATAACCTAAGAGACAAGGATCATCTGGGCAACTTTATCGCCCACCAAAGCACGATCACCACACCCAGATCACGCCCCGGTCCACGCCGGACTCATCGGAGGTAATCGGACAGGCGAGCCATCGCCTTGACTTGAGACTGGGGATCGAGCGCTTCCAGACCAAAGCCGGTGATGATGACCTTGTGGTCAAACCCGACCGCAGCCGCAGCACCATCCCCGTAGCGCAGCACGATGTCATCGCCGTCAAGCTCCTCAGGTTGGGGCTCAGGCACGCCATCCTGTCCAAGGCGCCACCCTTCCACGGCGGTTTGCCACGGCGCCACGCGCACCAGGCGCGCCCCAAAACGCGTGGCCAGCGCACCGGGCCCCAGCGCGCGTCCCAGGTGGGAGCCGGTCATGATCATCGCCCCGCCGCGCTTGAGGTAGCGGCGGACCATCATGCGCTCTCTGGGGGTCAACACCGCGTCCGCGTCGCCCTGGTCACCGGCGATCCACAGCACGCGCTTGTAGTCGGTCATCCTGACTTTGCCCTCGGCGATGGCCTCGTCCGACGCCACCGAGAACGGCGCGCCGAGCGCCTGACCCAATGCCGACGCAAAACCATGCGTGGGCGGCTCCCAACGCCTCGATGAGCCCCGGTCCAACCCATCGACCACCAACCACTGCCCCCCAGTCGCCCCGTAACGCCTGGACACAAACGACTCGCCTCCCTCCAGTGAGGGCTCTCGGACGCGATACCAGGACATGAGCGGCACTTTGGCGGGGCTGGTGGCGTTTTCGCGCAGCACTTTCCAGTCCACGCCGTCTTCGGAGCCTTCCACGATGGCCGCCGGCGCCTCACGACGCCCCACATGGGCCGAGCGCCACGTCAACACAGCCTCTTCGCCCTGGGCGATGGCCGAATAAAGCTCGGGGGCAGCCCACGGATGTGCCGGCAGACCGCTTGTGGCCACCCATCGACCAAAGCTCTGCCCCTTGCGCATCACCTCATCGTGCGAAAAACGCTGCCAACCGATACTGATCCGGTCTCGACGCAGATCCACATCCAGGAGCGACGATCCCACGCGGGACTTGCTGGCCTCCAACGCCTCCGTCAGGAACTCATTCTGGGCCTCGGTCGAGCTTTTCCACGTCCAGGACGAGCGCAGCCGCCTGCCTCGACCGCGCCTGGCCCACTCAAAGAACGGATCTGGGCGTCCATAGAGGGCGTCAAAGAGCAAAACCCCACGAATCGGCACGCCACCAGCGCTCAACATCCGCGCCACACCGCGATAACCACCCGAGTGACCCGATAAGACCACCGCCCCCGCCTCCAACGACGAGGAAAATCCACCCCGATGCAGCACCGACGCCACTTCAATCATCAATTGCTTCAAGCCTCCTCGCCGGTCCAGCTTCCCCAGCGACAAATCCGCCGCGTCAAACGGGCCTTGAGGTGCCACAAGGATCGCATCGCGCCCCGAAAAGACCAATTGTTCGCGCAGGAGGTGGCGCTCGGTCACCTCACGCAGGCGCCCATAGTAACCGTGGACGTGCACCACGGCGTTGACTGGTCCCTGACCCGTGAAGCCATCGGGCACAAAAATCAGCACAGAGGCGTCTTTATAGGGCTTGGAACCGTCGGGAAAGGGCGCAGATGGCAAGGAGACGATCGTTTGCCACCCATCAAGGCGCCGCGTCCAACGCGCTGCAGGCAATCCAGGGGGAGAAACCAGCGCGTTGAGCCCGATTTGAACGGTCTCTTGATCCACTTCGAGCGTGACAACGCTCTTGTGGGCCGCGACCGACGCCAGATCGGCCGTCAAACGCACCGTCAACGTGCGCATGGAGCGCGGTTTGAGCGGACTGAGGTCGCCAATGACCTCAAAGGGTCCCTCAACGGTGACCTTCAGCGGACCTTGAGAGCCTTGATCCCCCATGGACCACAACGTCAACTGGCCTTCGGGGGGCTCTTCTTGTCCCTGAGCCCCGTCCAAACGCACGTGTGCGCTGGTGTGGAGCACAAAACCGGCAGGAACGGCAGGTTCGGTCGGCGCTGATGGCGGCCCACTGGGGCCTTCGGAGCCGCTGGGAGGTGGTTCAGGCGCCTTGGAAGGGACCGACGGGACATCGGCGGCGCCGTTGGACGGTGCAGACCCCCCGCAAGCCACCGCCATGAGCCAACAACACCCCACCACAGTCCACCAAACCCGTTGGCGGCCCCTCAAACGTGTTTGTTTGGCAGTCGCGCCGCCAAAGTTTGGGCATCCGGGTGATCGTTTGGACGCAAAAGGGTGGCGTGGGGGGTTCGATGACAAGTTCAGGATCCGTAGGTGCGGTCGAGGTAGGCGACGATGTCGTCCGACTCGTACATTTCGGTGCCGGTGTTGGGGTCGATCAAGTAGGGGACCATCATCTTGCCCCCGCGCGCCACCAGCTCGGGGCGATGTTTGCTGAGCTTGCCCACGTTGTGGACCAAACTGTCCAGGTTCAACTCACACAGACGCTCGCGGACCTTGCGACAGTAGGGCGACGCCTCAAAATTGTAGAGTTCAAGGATCTGTTCGGGCTGCTGGCGATCACCGTGACCTTTGCGCACACGAACCCCTGGCAAAGGGCGCAACACCGTGGCCAGAGACGACCCAATGGTGTTGAGCGGAGAGAGCATCCGCCCCAACACCATCCGCCCGCTTCCGTAGGTGTTGTGCAGGTAGGTGATGATGTCCTCGGACTGGTTCATCTGGCGCCCGGTGTTGGGATCGACCAGAAAGGGAAACATCGCCCGGCCAGACTGCTCCCGCACAAAGGCGCGCTTTGCCCCTTCGCCCTTGGGCGTGGTCCTGCAAACGTAGTTGAGGTCCAACTCCGTCATGGCCTCGCGGACCTTGCGGCAATAGGGGCACCCCTCAAACTCGTAAAGCTCAAGGTGTTTCTCTGGGGTGCGGGCATTTGGGTCAGCGACCAAACCGCGCCCCAGGCGCGCCACCGACACAGAAAAGGCGTTGAGGTTGTTGAGCATCTTCTTTCTACGGCTCCAGGATGAGTTTGCCCACGGTCTGACCCGACTCAAGGGCGCGGTGGGCGTCTGCGACCTGATCAAAGCGAAAACGGGTGACGTGGGGCGCCACCAGGTGCCCTTCTTCAACCCAACCCAGCAGCTGCGTCATGGCCTCGGTCATCACGCGCCGCTCATCAGAGAATAGGTAACTGAGGTTAAAGGCCAGCACGCTGTGGTTGTCCCCGGTCAACTTGAGCGGATCAAAGCGCGGCGTCCGCAGCCAACCTCGGACCAACTGCAAGAGCCTTGGCCGCCCCCCCTTGCGCGGGAGCATGGTGTGGAACCCATACACCACCAGCTTCCCCGGCGACCCCAGGTGCTGGTAGCTCTCTTTAAGCGTGGCGGCGCCGTTGGCGTCCAGAATGATGTGGTAACCCCAGGGGGCGTGGTGCACGGCGGTGGACCACAGATCCTCGGCGGATTTGTCGATCACCACATCGGCGCCCTGCTCCCGCGCGATCTTGACCTTGTGGGGCGCACCCACCACGCCCACCACATGGCAGCCCTTCATCCGCAGCAGCTGCAAGAGCGCTCCGCCCACCCCACCGGCAGCCGAGTGCACCAGGACCCGATCGTCACTGCGAGGGTGCGCCAGCGCAAAGAGCGCATACCAGGCGGTCATAAAAACGGCGGCGAAGCCCGCCCCCTGGGCAAAATCAAACGACGACGGCAACGCAAAGGCCTGCTCGGCGGGCACCACAACGTGGGTGCTGTAACCCCCAAAGCGCGTCACCGCCAGCACAGCCTGCCCCACACAAAGCCCCTCGACCTCATCGCCCACAGCGCTGATCACCCCAGAGACTTCAAAGCCCGGAGTGATCGGCCAACCCACAAAGCGCCGCGCAGAGTCGTACAACCCCATGCGCACAACGCAATCGGCGTAGTTGACCCCAATGGCTCTGACCTCGATCTGAACTTCTCGGGAACGCGGCGCGGGCACAGACCACCGCTCCAGGCGCAGGCGTTCGTAGGATCCGGGGGCGTGAACCACCACGCGTTGGCCTTCCATAGGCTCCTCCTGAGCGGTTGGTGGACCGTCAACGGGCAGACGGCGCCGCTGCGCCGCCCATCATACCCCCTGTAATAACAGCGACGCCCAGCAATGACGAGCAGCCTGATGCTCACCATCACCGGGCGTCGATCGGCCAAAAAATGGCCCGCGACCCACCGATCGCCCCGCAGGGCCTGCGATCAGCCGCTTTCTTTTAACGCAGGAACTTTTTGTGTGATTTCTTAAAAACAACCCCGATCCCCACCAATGCGACCTCAACCACTACAGCAAAACTGGATTTTTACCCCTGGATCAAAAATTTTCATTTTGATGTGAATTTTCGGGCGTTGGCGGCATCTAAGCCAGTGAACGAGGCAAGATTGGACTTCAAGTCTGAGGCCAGGATGCCGATGTTCAAAGCAACCGCATGTTGCGAGGCTCGGCGGACGGCTCCATGAACGCCTTCCATATATCCTCCAAGAGACCTGCCACACCCTTTCCAATATTCCTACCCCATATCTACAACATGGAGCCGCCCGCCAGGCCTCGCAGCCTGGCGGTTTGCTTTCTTGGGGGGTCCCCAACAGCTATAATGCGTTTTGTTGAATGCCAGCGGTGTGTATGTAAGTGATGTGGGTCGGCCTCAGAGCGGACTCAAAATGGGTGTGTATTGATGACCGATGGGACCGACGGCCTCTTTTACAGCGGCCAAAATGCTCACAAGACGCGCGCCAGCGCCTCCCAAACCCTCCTGGGGCTCTTGCTGATCGTCACAGTCGTCTTGTTGACGGCGCTCAGCAGTCAGCCGGTTCAGGCCGACGAGCGCTTTGTCTGCAAGCAATGCGACTTTGGGGTCGAACTCCCCAAAGAGATGACCCCCGAGGAGACACCCGAGGGCTTCAAGCTCAAAGAGCGCGGATTTGAACTCGAAGTCCGCGTTGATCCTGAGGCCGACTACGAGGCGACCATCAAAGAACTCGGCCGCTCAACGCTCTGGCGCTACAAGCTGCGCGCCACGCGCTTTGAAATGCAGGAGCGCCCCGAAAACCGAGGCACCAAGCGCGGCGTCTCATACGCATCCCAAGCCGGCACGGCGACCGTCAGAGAACGGTTGGTCTGGGTCTCCTGGATCATCTACAAGCGGCCGCAAGGCGGCGTCACAACCTTCGTCTACAAACTCCAAGGCAACCCCTCAGACCCCCAGCACCTGGACCACTACAACGCCATCAACACCAGCCTGCGGTGGACCCAGGACAAAGACTGATCACCACGCGCCAGACCGCGTACCGTTTAAAACGAGCCTTGCGAAGACGAAAAATCGCAGTTCAGCCTCGGTTTAAACCTCAAGGACATCAAGGTTGGGAAGGTGAGGCGACGAGGCCAGCGCCTCAATCCCCACATCGCTGAGCCGATTGCCCCGCAAATTGAGTTGGGTCAGCGACGCAAAATGTGGGGAGTTGGCCAACGCCAGTGCGCCCGGATCGCCAATGTCATTGTGGGACAAATCCAGGTGGCGCAGCGCCGTCTCCAACGGCGTCATCGCCAGCGCGCTCATCCCCTCATCCCCCACGCGGTTGTGGGACGCCTCCATCCGACGCAGGTGGCCCAGCGCTGGCAACTGCGCCAACACCTGCAAACCATCCGGGCCCAGATGGTTGCCCGCCACATTGAGCACCTCAAGGTGCGAGAGGTTCGAAGCGGCCAACAACGCCATCGGGATCATCCTCCCCGCCCAGGTGTCGTTCAAATCCAGGTGCTTCAGCCTCGCCAGATGCCCCGACGACACCAACGCCGGCAACCCAGCGCCCTCAATCGGGTTGCCCGACAAGACCAACCCCTCCAACTCCCGCATCGAAGACGCCTCGGCCAAATGGCCAAGGCCACGATCCGAAATCCGGTTGTTGCTCACATCCAACCAGCGCAGCCCCGTCAACTGAGGCAACTCCAACAAGGCCCCCAGCTCGCGGTCCTCCATAAAAGAGCGCCGCAGCGACAAGATCCTCAGGTTGTCCAACCACGGCACCCACCGCAGTTGAGACACCACCCTGGCCTCCAACACCTCGTAGTTCAACTCCAACGCGCGGATCAGCCGGAAGCGCGGATTGGGGCTGCCCGCCAACAACGCCCGCTTCCAGATGTCGGGCACCTGACGGACCTCGTCCGGCCAACTCTCCATCAACTCGTCGGCGTACTCCAACGCCACCGCCAGATCGTCGTCCTCCGGCCACTCGTCGAGCAACGCACACAACGACATCCACGCCTTGTACGTCTTGTCCCCGTAAAGCAACTCACGCAAACGCTCCAGGCGCTTGAACGACGGCATCAAATCCGACGGCCACTGCGTATTGGCCAACGGCGGATCCAACGCCCTCGGACCACCCAGGTGGCACCGCATCGTAAAATCGCCCAACTCCACCGGCTCCATCGCCGCCACAACCCTCGGCTGCGACAAACGACGGCCCCTCACCCATGTCCCATGCGTGCTGGCCAAATCCGTAATGATAAAACGCCCCGAACGGCAATACACCGACACATGCCTGTCCGAAATCTGCCGCCTCGGTAAGACAATATCGTTGCCTTGACCTCGCCCAACAGAAACACTGCTCTTCTGGAATGTGTAGGCGACCTGCTCCCCTCGGCGCTCGCGCACCAGCACCGTAAACATCCGCTCGCCCTGCGCCACTGCTCACAGAAGGCCTTCTAGACCGATTCCCACTCAAAACGGTGCTCGGTCTGACCTCCAATCGCGGCTGGCTTTTGGTCTGAAGGGGCTCGCCAGACATCCCCTCAGTGACATGGACTCCTTTAAAAACCTCATCTCTGGCCACGGCGATCCGTGGTGCCGTCTTCATGCTGCCTTTCCCAGGCCTCGCGCCATTCTACGGCACGGCCTGACAATAGGTCGAGCAGCATCGGACCAACACCACGAGCACTCTCAACACATGCCCGGATCGGCGCGAACACGACGCCAAGACCCTCGCACAGTCGCTCTGATACCTTTTGAGGCTAACTTTATGTAAGATGCGCGCCTTGCTCCCAAGGAGCACCGCAACATACAAAAGGCGCACATCCGCCTCGCTGCGATCATCCATAAAGGGCGACGCTCACCAGGCACGCCGCACACAGGCCCAAACACACTCCCCTACCGAGCCTGTGCAATACGCCCTCAGCGCCAAGGAACGCCCGGCCATGACCCAAAAGCCCAAGAGCCCACTTTTTGGCTACCTGCACGGCTTTGCCTCCAGCCCCCAATCCAAGAAAGGCACCCACATGGAGGCCGCCTTCAAAGCCCATGACCTGCACCTGGAGTTGGCCGACCTCAACGTCCCTTCGTTTGCCAAGCTGACCTTCAGCGGGGCGCTGAGCGCGGTGGACCAGATGGTGGACAACGCCCAGGCGCCGCAAACCCCCTGGTGCCTCTATGGCTCCAGCATGGGCGGTTACATCGCCGCGCGGTGGGCCCAACTTCATCCAGAGCGCGTCCAGCGCCTGGTCCTGCTCTGCCCCGGGTTCAACCTCTCTGCGCGCTGGCCAGAGCTGGTCGGCGCCGAGGACTGGCAGCGGTGGCAGGCCCAGGGCTGGCTCAACATCCCAGACGCCAACGAGGTGCCCACCCCGGTCCACTGGGAGTTTGTCGAGGACAGCCGCCGACACCCAGCCTGGCCCGAGGTCCCCTGCCCCACGCTCATCATCCACGGCACCCGCGACGAGACAGTCCCCATAGACTTGTCTCGCCAGTACGCCGCCACCAGACCGCACGTGACGCTCGTTGAAGTGGACGACGACCACAGCCTGGTTCAATCGCTGGATCTTGTCGCCCAGCGCTCCATGGCTTTCCTGGGTTTGACCGACGCATGAAACGTCTTGAAGGGATCTTGTGGATCCTGCTGGCCTCTGTCTTCTTTGCGGCCATGGGGGCAATGACGAAACAGGCCGTCCCCAACTGCGGCACGGCCGCGATCATCTTAAGCCGCTCGCTGGTCGTCGCTGTCATCGCCTTTGGGATACTGCGCGCCACCAAGACCTCCATGCAGCCGGGAAACCTGCGCCTGATCTTCTTGCGCAGCCTGGGCGGCTTGATGGCCATGTCCTGCTTCTTCTGGTCGTTGGGGCAACTCCAACTGGGCGCCGCCACCACGCTCCTCTACACCTCGCCGCTCTTCACCGTCTTGCTGGCCGGGCTGGTCCTGGGCGAAAAGACGCACAAAGGCACCATCCCACTGACGATGGTGGCGTTTGCCGGCATCGGGCTCATCATCCAGCCCGAAACCAAAGGCTCCATGCTGGGGTTGGCCGCCGCGCTCGGCGCCGGAATCTTTGCGGCGATGGCGCGCATGGCGGTGCGTTCGCTGCGCCACAGTGACCCACCGGCAAGAATCGTCTTCTACTTCTCCCTGATCGCGGCAGGGGGCAGCTTGCCCTTTGCGCTGGGGCTCATTCCAGGCCTGGACACCGCACCAACCCCAGCGGCCGTCAGCGACAACCTCCACTGGCTCCTGGGCATCGGCGTCTCGGGCGCCATCGGTCAGTTGACGATGACGCAGGCCTACCGCGTGGAGCAGGCCAACATCGTCAGCCCCTTCTCCTACGCCACCGTACTGCTCTCTTATGTGCTGGGCCTTTGGTTCTGGGATGAGCGCCTGACATGGGCTTCGGGGACGGGGATGGCGCTGGTGGTGCTCTCAGGCGCCCTCTTGAGTCGATCGGCCGACGCCAAAACGCCGCCAACCAAAGAGCAAGAGCCCCAACAACAAGAAGAACCCCCCACCCCAGCGCTGGGATCCTGAACGCGCAGCCGTCACTGTGGTCGCACACGCGGCTTGGGCGCCTGCGTTGCCATCGTCTGGTGCAAAATCGGCCCCGGGCTGCTCATCTGGACCATCAGGCAGCGGCCTGGGGTTGGGATCGGGGTTGTTGTTGGCGTCGTCCGGTGGATCGACAGGGTCTTGAGGATCGTCGGGCTCCAAAGGCTCGGGTTCATCCGTGTCAGGCTGGGGCACAATGGCCCCCGAGGGGATGTTGGACAGCGGCTCAAGGCTTTCGACAGCCATCGCGGGGTCTTGGAGCGAAGACACCACCTGGAAACGCACCCCTTCAATGGCCCCAGACCAATCGGGAGCCTGACTAAGGTCCAGATTCAACTCCGAAATGGCGCCGCCGCTGGGAATCTGGAAGCTCAGCGCCTTGCTCATGTCCCATTGCTGACCGCTGCGGCGCCAAACAAGCCGCACGCGATGCTCTCCGGCGTCCGCGCTGGCCCTCAATCGCAGCCCAGGGTAGGTGTTGGCGTCGATCTGGGTCCAAATGGGCGTCTCCAAGCACACGCGACCGCGCGAAGCGCGCCCCACAAGGCGATCTTGCGCCGTATCGACACTCAAAGACGGCGACGAACCATCGCAAATGGTCCAACCTTCAACGTCTTGGGCCGTCGGTCCCTCGAAGGTCCAGTGATCGGGCGAGAAAACATCCACTTTGGTTTCAAAACGCAGGAGGTTTCCGGCCTGATTGTTCTCGACCGGGTCGTCCCACCCGTCCATCTCACCGTAATAGCCCCCAATGTGCTTCACCCACACCCTCACGTGGGCGTGATCGGGCACTGAAGCGCTCGCCGCGACGGCCTCGACCTCAATGGAGAGCCGCTTGGACTCACCGGGAGAGAAGACCGCGAGGTTCAAGATGCCATTGGCCCCCAACATGGCAGGGTTCTCGGGCAGATTGTTGGCGTCGTTGATCTGCCACGTTCTGCCGTCGCGCGCGGGGAAATCGCTGTAAATGGTGCGGTTGGTCGCGCGCAACCAGGGGGAAACAATCTCGTAGCCAACCAAAACCTGGTCAGTGTTGGGTCTATCGGCCCCGTTGCGCACCACAAAGTCCACTTTAAAGCGCTGTCCCTCGACCACATCCATCACACCGAAGCTGTTTCCGTCCTCAAAGAGCCCTCTGGGCTGCCCTTCGGGGGCCGAGGAGTCTCCAGAGACAAAAACATGCACGTCTGTGGGCATGGGATCGGGGTCTGGATCGGGATCGGGGTCCGGATCGGGGTCTGGATCAGGGTCTGGATCGGGATCGGGGTCAGGTGCGTTGCAATCTGCGCCCAGTGGGAAGCCGTCGGCGGGGGTTCTTTGCAGGCGAGATTCGGTTTGAGGGCCGTAGAGACCATCTTCGGAGATGAGATCGCCGGGGTTGTTGCGGTTCCAGAGGCGTTGGAAGGCTTCGACGGCGGTTTCTCGGATGTCGGTGGTGCCTGCGCCACGGTAATCGTAGTGAAAAGGGTCGCTCTGGGCGCCCAACCAGTCCCAACCCTGGGCTTCCATGTGGGATCGCCAGCCGCTGTAGTCGCTCACATCGACGGCCAGACCACTTTGGTGGTTGCTGCGGCCGGGGCGCGCGGCCAATCCGATGCCACACTGGCCCCTTTGGTACCATTGGTAGAGGAGATATTGCTGGGCGATGGTTCGGTAGGCCGAGTTGACGCGGAATGAAATGCCTCGGTTGCGGATGGCGCGGTCAAAGGCGGCCTTGGCGGTGGGTTGGAGGTAGGCCCAGGTGGAGGTGCCCCCCAGCTCGACGTTGAGATCGTCAAAGGGGACGAGGCTGTTGGGCTGGATGCAGTTCATCTCATCGATGATCTGCTGATCCAGGGCTCGGACAACCGCCAGTGAGCATCCGGTGACGTCGCTGAGGTTGACGGCCTGGGTGACGACGGCCAGTTCGGTGTCGGGCTCATGGAAGTGATGATCGTGGTGATCGCCGTCGCTGTGGCCGGGGACACAGCCGACGAGTGCCAGGAGAAAGGTGATTAGGATGGGTTGCTTCATGCTCCACCTGGCCGCACTTCACAGGCGGCGGCTTGGTGCGCGCACAGACGCTCGGGGGATGGGTCCGACCGCTTTGGGGGTCGAGGACCGGGGAGAAGGGTTTGGCTCTCCGGGGCCTGGGGTGTCGAGCGAGTGGGCGAGCCTCCGTGAGGACAGAGTGTTTGATAGCCAGCGCACACACCCTCTCCAGCCCATGACCCCGCTTCTGTTGAAAGGGGGCGGGTGCGCTGGAGCCGGTGCGTTCACAGCAAGAGCATAACCCAAAGGCGCGATAAAGTCAGATTGTGCCTTTGTGGGTTTGTGGAAAGCTCACTGCTTTAGCCCAAAGGCCAGAAGCCACTGGGTCCAGACCTCTTGATCGCCTTCGACGTGAAGCGCGCCCTGTGACTCCAGTTCGTCGGCAGACGCGCCCATAAAAAAGAGACATTGGAAGGGACGCAGCGCGCCTTGGATGGTGACGGGCGTCGGGGCCAGCGAGCCTTCCTGAATGTCCACATATTGTGGGGAGGCCTCGACCCGAAAGATGCGCCCATCAATGTCGAGTTGAACAGTGGCTCTGTGGGGCGAAACATAGCGGCGTTTCATGGAGACCAGGCCCCACCCGATGTTGACAGTGTCGTTGTCTCGGGGGCCAAGGGCGAGCATGTGGGAGCCCCACGCGCCGATGGCCATGACGATGGGTTCGAGGGCGCGGCCCTGGGTGGTGAGGCGGTAGACGCGGGCGCTGGAGGGGGGTGGGAGCTTGGCGCGCTCGATGAGCCCGTGGGCCTCCATTTCTTTAAGGCGAGCAGCGAGCATGTTGGTGGTGATGCCGGGGAGTCCGGAGAGCAGATCGGAGTAGCGTCGGGGGCCAAGGAGCATGTCTCGGACGATGAGCAGCGTCCAGCGACCGCCGATGACGTCCAGGCCTCGGGCCAGACCGCAGTATTGATGATAGGTGCGCTTGTTGCTCATGGGGTGGGGTTCCTGTGGGCGTTTGCGTCTGGCGCTGGGGCCTGGCGCTGGCCAGTGGGGGGATGGGGATACCATCGCGGGGCCCATTGTGCCATCGCCTGGGGGTTTGCTTTAGTTTTTATGAGTAAAGCGCAAGCGTAAACTTTACTTTTTAAGAGTAATAAGTATGTTTTTTATGAGTCAAGAATGGACCGCTTGGAAAAAGCAGCGCAGCGGCGTTGCGGGAGAATGAACGCTTATGTTGGAGACTGAACCTTCTGGGGGCTTTGTGGCGGCCTTTGTGGCCCTGGTGGCAGTAATGGCGACGGGCTTTGTGGCGGCGCTCTACAAAGCTCGCCTTGCCGAGGACGGCGACGGCGCTGCGGCCAGACGTTGGGGGATTTGGGGCGCGGCGGCGGTGACGTTGTGGTTGGGCATCACTGGGGGGCTCGCGGGCGCGGGGCTCTTGCACTTTGGACCGGTGCCGCCGCCGATCATGATCGTCTTTGTGTGCATGCTGACGCTGATCTTCACAGTGAGCTTTTCGCGCGTGGGGACGGTCTTGTCGCAGCAACTGCCGCTGTGGTTCCTGGTGGGCTTTCAGGCGTTTCGGATCCCGGTGGAGCTGCTCCTGCACCGCGCTTACAGCGAAGGGCTGATGCCGGTGGAGATGAGCTACGAGGGGTGGAACTTTGATGTGGTCTCGGGGGTGACGGGGCTGCTAGTGGGCGGCGCGCTGCTGGCGGTGGGCAATAAGGTGCCCCAGAGGCTGCTGTGGGCGTGGAACGTGCTGGGCTTTGCGCTCTTGCTGACGATCATCACCATCGCCAACCTGGCCACGCCCTTCTTTGGGGTCATCAAGGGCGATCCGCCCAACGTCTGGATCACGCACCTGCCCTTTGTCTGGTTGCCGACGGTGCACGTGGTGCTGGCCTTCATCGGGCACCTGCTGGTCTTCAGGCGCCTCTCACACGAGCGCGCGAAGTCGCGCACCATCCTGCCGGCGCACGCCGAGGCCACCTGATCCCCTCCATCACCCTCCCCTCATCATCCCACCAACCCACTTTACCCCATCTTACTCGTCGGCCTTGACGGCCGCCTTCGCCGTGTCCCAGCGCTCCAGGCAAAAGGCGCCTTAAAAATTTATTACGACCAGTCGGTTTTATCGTCACATTCTTTCCCTTGGCACATCAAAGGTGCGCAGAGGGCATAAGGCACCCGTCGTCGACAAAAGAAAACGCCCAGACGGTTTTATACACACAACGCCCAAACCCTTTGCTAAAATACTGAGTGACCTGTCGCACCGAATAACGCAGCGGGCAACCCGTCCCACATAGAGATCCCCATGCACAAAACCACCATCGCACTCTTTTGCCTGACCACACTTCTCACCGCGACCTCCACCGCCAACGCAGATCAAGCCACCTGCGAAGTGACCCACTTTCTGGCCCCCGTGGGCCTCGAAGCCCCAGTCGCGCTGCCTGCCAATGCCCACTTCTTCTATCTTCCAGACAGCGCCGACCCTTTTTTCTGCGCCGGTCAACTCCCCGCGCAGGCCCACCTGATGAACGTGGAAGACAGAACCCTCCTGTCGCTCTCCATCAACCCCATTGAACCCTACGGCTTTGAAGTGGAGCCTGCAGACGCGCTGATCGCTGGCCAGCAGTACGCCATCTGGCTGGCACCAGACCACGGCGCCTACGGCGAACTGGAGCAGGGAGAGTTGGAGGCCTCGCTCGAAGGCGAGCTGGCCGGCACCCTCGAAGACCAGCTCGCCCCCGACCTGATCTTCACCGCCGAAGAGGCCCAAACCCCTTCCGAAGACGAACTCCAGTCACAAGTCCGGCTGGGGCAATCCCAACTGGGGCAAGCCACCTTCCAATTCTTTGAAGGCGCCAACGGATTCTTGGTTGATGTCAGAATCGAGTTCGCTTTGACCCACGACCGAACCGGCGCCTCGATGTATCGCCTCACGTATAGGGCGGGCGGCGACGCGCGCGTCCAACTCCTCCGACCTGGCGCCCCCGGCACCGAATCCGTCCGCACGCTCTCTGAGTTCATCGGAGTGGACGGGCTCAGCCTCAACCAGGCATCGCGGCGCTTCCAGGACACCGACTTTTGCATCGACGTGGAGTTGGTCGATGTCACCGGCGCAGTCGGCGCCAAAACCACCGCCTGCACCCCCATGACCTGCATTCACTCACCCGACGCCGAGCCCCGCAACGGCTTGCCCAACTGCTTTGAAGCCGAAGAGGCCGGTTGCAGCACCGTCATGCCCGCCAACACCCCTTTGAACCACACCGCCCCGCTCTTCCTGATGGGCCTGGCCTTCTGGACCATTCGCCGCCGCCGCCAGTCCGTGAGATAAGCCCCCGACGTGGGCCTGCATATGGTAATGTGCGGGGCGAGGCCGGCTGTGACTCGTCTGCCGAGCCTCGCACCGCACATTACCATATGCAGGAGGGCGCTGTGTCTGCAGGGGCGACTTCATCGGGCATCATCAATCGACGCGATCTGACCTTTCAACTCTATGAACTGCTGAACGTGGAGGGGCTCTGCGAGCGCCAACGCTTCTCGGAACACAACCGAGAGGTCTTTGACGCCATCCTCGACACCGCCGAACGCATCGCCAGGGAGCACTTTGAGCCCCACGCGGCGTTGCTCGACGAGAACGAACCCCACTTTGACGGCAAAGAGGTCCACATCCTGCCCGAAGTGGAGCGCGCGCTGGCGGTCTACAACGAAGCGGGCTTCGCCGCGGGCTGTTTTGACGAGGCTGACGGCGGCATGCAGCTGCCCTACACCATCGGTCAGGCCTGCGCGGCCATGTTCCACGCTGCCAACGTCTCCACATCGGGCTATGTGCTGCTGACGATCGGCGCCTCCAACCTCCTGGCGGCCTTTGGCAGCGAGGATCAGAAGCGCCGCTTCATGGATCCCATGCTCGAAGGGCGCTTTTTCGGCACCATGTGCCTCTCAGAGCCCCACGCGGGCTCCTCTTTGGGCGACCTGCGCACCAAAGCTGAGCCCATCGGCGACAACCTCTACAAGATCACCGGCGACAAGATGTGGATTTCGGGCGGCGAGCACCAGATGGGGGACAATATTGTCCACCTGGTGCTGGCAAAGCTCCCCGATGCGCCGCCCGGGGTGAAGGGCATCTCGCTTTTCATCGTTCCAAAGCGCCGCGTGGACGCCTCGGGCGCCGTGGGAGACCTCAACGGTGTGCGCCTGATGGGTTTGAACCACAAAATGGGCTACCGGGGCACGGTCAACACCGTGCTCTCCTTTGGCGAAGAGGGCGACTGCGTGGGTGAACTGGTCGGCAAGCCCCACCACGGCCTCAAATACATGTTCCACATGATGAACGAGGCGCGGATCGGGGTCGGGCTGGGTGCCGTGATGCTGGGTTACAGCGGTTTCATCCACTCTCTGGCCTACGCCAAGGAGCGCCCGCAGGGCAGACACCCCGCTCAGAAGGATCCCAACGCCCCGCAGGTGATGATCATTGAGCACGCGGACGTCAAACGGATGCTCCTGGCGCAAAAAGCGTACGTCGAGGGCGGTTTGGCGCTGACGTTGTACTGCGCCACGCTGGTCGACGACGAGCAAACGAGCCCTGACCCCGAAAAAAAGGCTCAATTGGGGCTCCTGCTCGACATTTTGACCCCCATCGCCAAGGCCTGGCCCTCCGACTGGTGCCTGGAGGCCAACAAACTGGCCATTCAGGTCCTTGGCGGCTACGGCTACACCCGAGATTACCCCGTCGAGCGCCTCTACAGAGACAACCGCCTCAACCCCATCCACGAGGGCACCAACGGCATCCAGGCCATGGACCTGCTGGGGCGCAAGGTGACCATGAAGCAGGGCGCGGCGCTGAGGTTGCTGCTGGGGCAGGTTCAGGAGACCATCGCCGAGGCCAGCGGCGTCTCTGAGCTGGAAGAATACGTCGGCGGGCTGCAAAAAGCGCTGGGACGGGCGACCGAAGCGACCATGGCGCTGACCGGGGCGGCCATGGGCGGCAAGATCAGGCTCTTTTTGGCCAACGCCAGCGTCTATCTGGACATGATGGGGCACATCGTCATCGCCTGGATGTGGCTGCGTCAGGCGATCGTGGCCCACAACGCGCTTCAAAGTGGCCCCAGCGCGCAGGACAAAGCCTTTTACACCGGCAAATTGCACGCGTGCCGCTATTTCTACCGTTGGGAGCTGCCCAAGGTCGGCCCCTGGGCCAAACTCCTGTCCAGCCTCGACGACACATGCATGAACATGCCCGAAGATTGCTTCTGACCGGCAAGAGATCACCGGCAACCAACCCCCACCGATGAGGTGAATCGCAATGTCGCAGTCACAAGATGTCATGGTGACGCGCCAGGATGCCGTCCTGACCGTGACCATCAACCGCCCTCAGTCCCGCAACGGCCTCACACCCGACACCTGCCTCCAACTGGCCCAGGCCTTCGAGGCTGCAAGCCAACAAGAGGACGTTCGATGCGTCGTGCTGACCGGCGCGGGCACGTCGTTCTGCTCTGGGGCCGATCTGGCCGCCGCCCAGGCCGCCATTGGCGCTCAGCCCTATGACGAACTCATCCGCGATCGCTTTCACCGCCTGATCCGCGCCATCGTCGCCTGCCCCAAACCCGTGGTCGCCTCCATCCGAGGCGCCGCCGTGGGCTTTGGCTTTGATATGGCGCTGGCCTGCGACCTGCGCGTGGCGTCGCGCAAGAGCAAATTCGGCTCTGTCTTTGGACGCATAGGGCTGGTCCCCGATGGCGGCAGCAGCTACACCCTCTCAAGGCTGGTGGGGCTGACCCGCGCCATGGAGATGGTCATGCTGGCCGAGACCTTTGACGGGCAGCGCGCCGACGAGCTGGGCCTGCTCAACCGCCTGACCGACGACGACGCCCTGGAGTCCACCACCAACACCCTGGCGCAGCGTCTGGCCGCCGGTCCCCCCATCGCACAGCGCCTGGCCAAGGCCAACCTCATCGCAGGCACCAGCGGCACCCTCGACCAGGCCCTTGAGCGCGAGGTCGCCGCACAGGTCCAGTGCCTTGGCAGCGCCGACATGATGGAGGGCGTGGCGGCGTTCTTCCAAAAGCGTCCCCCCGAGTTCAAAGGCCGCTGACCCCCTCTTGCCAACGGCCTGGGATCAGCACCATGGGCGCAACACTCTTTCTACAGGCGCAGTTTGCGCCTTGCCGGGTGGAAAGTCCCCAGGTCGTGCATACTTTAAAGGCCACCTGAGGTGCACCCCAGGCACACGTCCATGGCACAAAACCCAGGACTCGACCGAGCACCGATTAAAACGAGCCTTGCGAGGGCGAGAAATCACAGTTCAGGTCGAGGAGGAGAGCGCAGACGAACCGGGGGTTCGTCGAGCATCGACGACGAAGACATGGGCTGTGATAGCCGTCCTGGCTGGCTCGTTTTGAGCGGGGCTCGGTCTAGACCGCGGGCACCAAAGCACGGACTGCACAACGTCCAAAGCATCTCCCATGCTCCCCCTGCACACCGCGCTGGTCACAGGCCAGAGGTTGACACAGGGACGCACCTGAGAGATTGTTTTTGGTATTGGAGATACACTCGAAGTCCCGTCGTAACCCATCCCAGCCGCGGCGCGGCACAGGAGTGAGATAGAACGGACCAGGGAACCCACAGCGGCTCAAGAGGCCGACCTGCTCTGGCCCAGGAGGAACACAGACTCATGAGGTACAGCTACGTTGATGGACCGGTGGCAGCCGCGCACGCCCCGGCAGACGAACGCGCAGATTTTATCCGCAAGACCTACTTGCATCTGGGAGGTGCCATTCTGGCGTTTACGGCGCTGACGGCGTTGATCGTCAACTCGCCGTTGGCCGAGATGATGGTCGGGGCCATGATGGCCGGAGGCCAGATGGGCTGGCTCGTGGTGCTGGGGCTCTTTATGTTCATCGGCTTTGTGGCCGAGCGCTGGGCCCAGTCCTCGTCGTCCAAAGGCATGCAGTACGCCGGCCTTGGCCTCTACGTCGTGGCCGAGGCGGTGATCTTCACCCCTCTGCTCTACATCGCGGCTGTCGTGATGGAAGCCCCTGACCTGATCGCCCAGGCCGGGATCATGACCTTGTCGGTCTTTGGTGGCCTGACCGCTGTGGCCTTCTTCAGCAAGAAGGACTTCTCGTTCCTTGGGCGTTTTCTGGCCGTGGCGGGCTTTGCGGCGATGGGCTTGATCATCGTGGCAGTGCTCTTTGGGCTCTCGCTGGGGTCGTGGTTCTCGATGGCGATGGTGGTCCTGGCCGCCGGGTACATCCTCTACTACACCTCGCGGATCCTGCACCACTACCCGATCGGCTCCCACGTGGCCGCCTCGCTCAACCTCTTTGCTGCGGTGGCGCTGCTCTTCTGGTACATCCTCCAGCTCTTTATGAGCCGCGACTGATCGGCCCCAAAACGCAGGCAGCCCTCTCAAAACGCTGCCTGCCTCTTCCCCTCTTTCCCCTTATCTCTCAAAGCCCATGAACGCCTCATCGCCCTTGCCCCTTGGCCCCTTTGACCTCCACGAAGTCATCGGCCACGGGGGGATGGCAGAGGTATGGCGAGGCCAGCACCGTGAATCTGGGGTGCCGGTGGCGGTCAAGGTTCTGACGGGTGCGTTGGGCAGCAGCGCGTTCTTTGAGCGCGCCTTTGAGCGCGAAGTTCAGATCGTCGCAGGCCTCGATCACCCCAACATCGTCATGGTCCTCGACTACGGTGTCCTGGGGCAACAGACCGCCGAGCACGCCCAGGATCAGCTCAAGGCCGGCAGCCCATACCTGGTCATGGAGTTGGCCCAGGGCGGAACGCTGCGCCACGCCATGGATCAGGGGCTGGGAAACTGGCACGAGACACGCTCGATCCTCCTGTCCTTGCTCGACGCCCTCTCACACGCGCACGCCCGCGACATCATCCATCTGGACATCAAACCGGCCAACGTGCTCTGGTTCAATCAGAACCAACAGCCAGGGTGGAAGCTGACGGACTTTGGCGTCAGCCACGCCACCGACCACGCTCGCACCGCCAGCGTCTCCATGGCCATGGGCACGCCCGCCTACATGGCCCCCGAACAGATCGAAGGCCAGTGGAGAGACTACGGACCGTGGACCGATCTCTACGGACTGGGGGTGATGGCCTCCGCGCTGGTCGCCGGTTTCGTCCCCCTCCCGGGCGGCCCCTCAGTCCCCCTCCTGGTTCGGCTTGTGTTCGCGCCGCGCCCCCGGCTCCCCTCGCGCTTCCCGCCCCC
>CAKZKQ010000135.1 GCA_937123825.1 uncultured Pseudomonadota bacterium | reverse complement strand
CCCTCGGGGCCGCCTCCTGGGGCTGGTTGCGAAGCCCCACCCCCGGACGCTCGATCGACGCCGCGCGCTGGCTGATCGCCCTCGCGTCGCGCCTGGGCTCGGTGCGCGGCCTGGGTGTGCCGGGCGAAGGACGGCTGACCTCTTGCGACATCACCGGCCTGACCGGCCCTGTGACCGCGCGCACGCCTGGCGCCCCCGCGCCCATCGCACCTCGCTCTCCAAAGGCCTCTTGCGCCGGCACGCGCCTGGCCGGGCCGTCGTCGATCACTTCGGGATCGGGCGGCAGCTCGGGCTCGGGCTCCTGCGTCAGGGCGATCTCCTGCCCTCCCGACTCCACCCAGACCCGATCGCCCGACACGTGCAGTCGGCCCAGCTCCTCTTGTGGCAGGTTCATCTGCAGGTGCAGCACCAACTGCGCAAAGGAGAGCCCGGCGAGCTGGTTCATCCCAGCGCTCTGGCCCCCCTGCTCGTGGGAGACCCCGCCGCTTTGGCCTTCGATCACGTAGACCCGCACGATGTGGGTCAGCAGATCCATCAGATCTTCTTTGGAGTATTGGTCCAGCGCGGCGCGCATTTGTTCGGCCATCCGGCCCACGTCTCTGCGATCACTCATTCCCACTCATCTCCCTGACATCACACCACAATGGCCGCGCCGCCAAGGCGCTGGTTGAGATTGCACCCCAGAAAACGGGCGCCGTCGAGCTTGGCACCGTCCAGAACCGTGCCGCGCAAATCCGTGCCGATGAAGGTCGCCCCCGACAGATCCGCGCCGTAGAGGATGGCGTCGCTCAAGTCGGACTCGACGATCATCGCCCCCGACAGATCCACCCGGTTGAGCCCCGCCGAACCCATGTTCGGGTCCGAGAAGGTGCAGCGCGTCAAGAGCGCACCGGCGAAGCTGGCCCCATAAAGGTCGCTGGACTGAAACGTCACGTCGTTCATTCGCGCGCGGGTAAACCGAGCGTTGCTCAGCGGCGTCTGATAAAAGCCCACCTTCTCCAGCAACGCCCCCGTCAAGCGCAACTCCAGCGCCTGACAACTGACAAAGTTGGTCTGGCGCATCCAAGACCGATCCAGGCGCGCGTTTCGCAGCACACACCCGGTGGCGTGCACCTCAAAGAAGGTCGCCTCGGACAACCCCACCCCCTGAAGCGTGCACTGACCCAGGCGAACCTGATCCAAGACCGGAGCGCCCAGATCCACGTCCGAGAGCGCCACGCGCTCCACAGCACAGCCGCGGGCGCCGCCAGCGCGAAAACGCTCCGTCACCTCCCAGGCTGTCTCAAGGATGTTGTCCATCACCTCTCCCAAAACCCATCGTCGCGCGCTGCATCAAAACCCCATGGCCCATCACCGGACCACACAAGCCGTCCATGCACACAACACCAAAGTTGATCTCTCATACCAGAAGGTAGCCTAATGCCACTGGCCCGGATCGTTCAAGCTCCAACGTCGCTCCATCAACGCCTCAAACGCTGGCCAACTCCCACAAAGCCCCTCCACACCAGGCTCACACCCCACCCCCAAACGGTGGCTATCCACCAACTCCGTCACCCCTCCCACGCGCGTGGCCCACAACGGCAACCCGTACGAGAGCGCCTCCAGCGCCGACACCGGCACCCCTTCTGTGCGCCCATCAGGCAAGATCAGGCTCGGCAGCACAAACCCATGGCACGATGACAAGAGCCTGGCCTTGGCCTCCCCCACCACCACGCCGTGAAAGCGCACATCCAACCCCAGCGCTGCTGCCTTTTGCTCCAGCGCAGCCCGCTGTGGACCGTCTCCGGCCACCTCAAGCACACACGTTTGCGCCCCCACTTCCAAGAGCACTTCCATAAGTGCGTCCAAACCCTTGATCGGCACCAAACGGCCCATAAAAAGCAGCCGCCAGGGGCCCTTCTGCAGCGGCACACCCACACGCTGCGGTTTGGGCACTGGCATCGGCGCCACGTGGGCACGATCGGCCGCCTGTGCCCCCACCACGGCCTCGATCACCGACACCAACTCCTGGCAGGTCGCCACGTAGGGCCCACCGCCCAACCCAGCGGCCATCAGCGGCCTGGACAAGACCCTGGGCAACGCCGCCGTCATCCGCACCGCGCCGCTGTGACAGATCGTGGTCGCCTCGACCCCGGCGAGCCGGGCCGCCATCTGCGCCAGCCCGCCTCCGGGCCACAACCAGTGCCCCACCAACAGCGCCCTTGGACCAGACCTCAGCGCCGCCCGCGTTGCGGACACCAGCAGCGCCGCCAACGCGACGCGCTGACGCGTCGGGCGCAGGTCGCTGTGGGCCAGCCAGTCTTTGCCGCGTTCGATCGCAATGGACATGTGAATACTGCATCCTGTTTTCTCGTTGCCCTATAATAAAGCGTGCATCGGGCATTTTTCAATCGGATTTGGCAGAGGTGCTCCCGTGCCGCAGGGCCTTGCGGGAGGCGTGGCGCGGGTGCTAGACGGGGCCGGACTTTGGATCAGACAGCAAAAGGGGGCCTTTGCATGGCCGACTATCCGAGCAGCTTCAGCAAGGAAGACCTCTTGAAATGTGCCGCGGGCGAGCTGTTCGGGCCGGGAAACGCCCAGCTTCCGGCGCCGCCGATGTTGATGATGGACCGCATCACCGACATTTCCGGCGACGGTGGCCTGCATGGCAAGGGTCACGTCATGGCCGAGTTCGACATCACCCCGGACCTGTGGTTCTTTGACTGTCATTTCCCCGGCAACCCCATCATGCCCGGCTGTCTTGGCCTTGATGGACTGTGGCAGCTGACCGGCTTCAACCTTGGTTGGCGCGGCTGGCAGGGGCGCGGCTATGCGCTGGGCGTCGGCGAGGTCAAGCTGACCGGCATGGTCCGGCCCGACCGCAAGATGCTGACCTACAAGGTGGATTTCACCAAGGCGGTGCAAACCCGGCGGCTTACCATGGGCGTCGCCGATGGCATCGTCGAGGCCGATGGCGAGGTCATCTATCAGGTCAAGGACATGAAGGTCGCCCTGTACGAAAGCTGAT
>CAKZKQ010000134.1 GCA_937123825.1 uncultured Pseudomonadota bacterium | reverse complement strand
GGGGTGTCGTGAAGGCGATCGGATTTGAGGTTTATCGGTGGGATGGGCGGTGTGTGTTTGGGCAATGGTTTGGGGTGGGGGTTTGGGGTGGGTTGGGGCGTGTGTTTGAGGGGGCTGGGGGCGCGTGGGGAGGCTTTTCTGGTGCCTCGCGGAATAAATTCGCCGGTTGGTATTTACTTTGATGTCTGGCAGTGATATGTTTTAATTCACTGTTTCTACGTCCAGAGACGGTAAGTCTGATGGTTTGCGGTTTAAGATTCATCTAGATGAACGACATCAGGATGTCACTGCGCATGCCACAAAACCCCTGCGTTGGGGTGATAAATCATCAGGCGTGGCGCTGTGACCTGTGAAGGAGATAAGGCAATCACTACCCGAAGACCAGGAGGGAAGAATCCCCCTCGCTCAGACCGCGGCCCCCGCATCAATCATCAGATCCGCATCTCTCCGGTGCGTCTGATTGGCGCCGACAACACTCAGGTTGGCGTCATTGAAATCGAAGTGGCCAGGAGCATGGCGCAGGAGGCAGGCCTCGACCTCGTTGAGGTGTCCCCCGATGCTCGTCCGCCGGTCTGCAAGATCATGGACTACGGCAAGTACAAGTACGACCGTGCCAAGAAGGTCAAGCGCAACAAGGCCGCCAGTCGCGCCCAGGAGATGAAGCAGATTCGTCTGGGGCGTTCGGTCAAGATTGACGAGCACGACGTGCAGATCCGCATCAACCAGGCCCGCAAATTCCTCGTTGCTGGCCACAAGGTCCAGGTCACACAGCGCTTCCGTGGGCGTGAAATCACCCACAAAGAGCTTGGCCTTGACCGACTCGACGACTTTGCCAAGTCGCTGGCCGATGTGGCCAAAATCGAGTCCCCCCCGAAAATGCTTGGCCGTCAGGCCAACATGGTCCTGGCTCCCGCCCCCAAGAAAGAAGGCGAATGAGCCCCGGCGCTTCGCGCGCGGACTGATGCTGACTGAAAACATCCTTCTCTTTCAAGCTCCGTGCTGACGGTGTTCCTGCATCACTGTGTCCAGTTTGACTTGACAGTTGGGCCTTGCGTCCGTACCGTTTGAGTGACGCCTCGCGCTTGGCTTGTGCGGCGGCGCGGACCACACCCCCTCGGAGGTTCCCATGACGCTTATCCCTGTGACTGTGCTTCTGTCGGGAACTTTCGTCGCCTCCAGATGGGTCAACGCCCCCCTGTGATGGTCCGCTGCACAGGCCCCCAATAACAAACTCCACCTCGGAGCCGGGGCCTGCACCCGCAAACACCAACGCGGCGACTTCTACCCGACATTTTACTGGATCCCCGCGGTCCACCACAGACAACCAGGAGGCACCACCATGGCTCTCCCGCGCAAACGCATCGGTTCGTCTCATACTCCCCTTCATCGTGGTCAGCACAGCGCCTTGTCCTCGCCCGGACACCTGCGCCGTCAAGAGCGTGTCCCCCACAAGGCGCTGCGGCTGTGCCAGCAGGTCCTCCATGCCATCTCCGATGGGCTGGCCCAGTCCATGGACGATGTCCTGCAAGACCTCTTTGTCGTCTCGGTGATCCCCTCGCCGAGCACCTCGCGGCTGCTGGTGACCGTCTCGTCGTTTGACGACGAGATGCCAAGCAGCCATCACGACATCCTGGCGGCGCTCCACGCCGAACGCAGCGCGCTGCGCGATGAGGTCGCCAGCGCCATCCACCGACGCCGCGTGCCCGAGCTGATCTTTCGCGTCGTCGATGAGCCGCCGCTGGCCATGACCGGGTGAACCCCGCACCTTGCCAACGTGGCCCCGCGCTTGGCAGTGGTGGGGACGCGTCGGTTGGGGTTCAGATCCTGGCGTTTCTTCCGATTCAACCTTCAAGGCAGCGTGCTTTGGCGCCTGTCGTCTTCAGGAACGGTTGCTCAAGGAGGAGGAGACATGGACGCCAAGGGTCAGGCCTGCGCGAAAGGACAGACATTCAACGGCCAGCGGGCGCCAAGCCCGCCTGGAGCATTCACGCCGGTCTGGTGGACGCTGGGCACCTTTGTGCTCTTTGCGGTGTTTGCGGGCTGCTCGCCCCAATCCTCAGGTCCCGGAGATGACCTTCAGGTGAGCAGCGCCGCGCTCGACCACCAGGCGCCGTCTTCCAAGCTCGACGTTTGCCACCAGCGCTGCGCTCAAAAGGTGCACGCCGCCCAACAAAGCTGCCAGCGCTCGGGGCTCTCTGCGCGCCACTGCGCTGCGGTCAACCTCAGGCGCGCCTCGGCCTGCGTGGACCATTGCGAGGCCAGCCTTCAGCCTCCGCCAGCACCCAAACCTCAACCCGAGCAGACCGCGCCGCAACGCCCCGAGGCCTACGGCATGTGCTCTGCCCCCTGTCTGGAGCATCACCACCGTTTCTGGCGTCAGTGTTTGCGCAGCGGGGCTCAGGACTGCGCGTCGCTGGCCGAAGAGCGCTTCCACACCTGCTCAGCACAGGCCTGTGCGTTGGAGTGGAAAGAGTTGCAGACGCCCTGCGAGGCGGCTTGTTGGCAAGATGAGATGCCCCGTTATGAAGTCTGCGTGGTTGAGCGCGGCCGCCCTACCATCTGCCAGGAGCGGACTTATCGGTCCATGGAGCCCTGTGTGGAGCGTGCCTGCAAAGCCCCTGAGCAAGACGCGCGTCAGCCCCAAGGCCCGCGCCCTGTCTTTGTCGAGGCGGTGACGCCCGAACCCAAAGACGCGCCTCAGGGCGACGCTCAGTGCCGTCAGGACTGCGAGTTCCGGGCCGATCTGGTCATGGATCGTTGTGTGGCTCAGGGCGATGGCGATGAGGCGTGCGCTGTGTTGGTGGACAGCGCGGTGCGCGGCTGTTTTGAGGCCTGCGCAGCGCAGGAGCCCGCAGAGCCTGAAGAGGATCCCGCCCCCGAGGCGCCCGAGCAGTGCATGGACCAGTGCCGCTCCAGAGCGCAGGACGCTTGGAGTCAGTGCATGGACCAGTTTGGGCAAGAGGATGAGTGTCAGGAGATCAACGCCGTCGCCATGGACGACTGTCGGCAAGAGTGCGAGCCCTGATGTGTTCGCTGGTACGTTGCGACGTCACTCGCACAGGCGCGTGTCGCCCTGGCCGTTGTTCTCAAAAGTGTTTTCGCCCAACTCGACGTCGTTGAGTTCGCCGCAGAACTCCAGAATGCCAAACTGACCGTTGTCGCGCAGCACGTTGTTGTCGATGTTGCCCGAGGCGCCTTCCGAGAAGAGGACGCCGTTGTTGGCGCAGCCCGTGATGGTGTTGCCGCTGACCTCGGCGTTGGCTCCCACGGCAAAGACCACCCCGTCGCCCAGGCCCACGCCCAGATCGACCGCCACGTTTTCAATGGTGTTGTCTGCAATGTTGGCCTGGGCGTTGAAGACCACCACGCCACCAGCGCGGACGTCTGTGATGGTGTTGCCGGTGATGTTGGTGCGCTCAAAGTCGGCAGGATCCACGACGCTGATGGCGGCGCCGCGCGTGTCATGCAGGCGGTTGTTGGTCAGCGAGGCCGCCGAGCGCAGCAGCGAGACGCCGTTCTGGTCGGTGTTAAAGATCTCGTTGTTGTCGATGCTGGCCTGGCTGTCGACGAGGCTGATGCCATGGGCGACTTCGGCAAAAACTGGGTCGGGGGTGATCTGAGACAGGGTGTTGCCCTCGATGATGATGCCGGTGGTGCTCAGCGTGCCGATGCCCACCCCCACACAGTTCGAGATGGTGTTGCCGCGCAGCTCCAGAGTCTGGGGCTGGCCCGAGATGTTGATGCACGATTCGGCAGCGTCCGTCAGCGTCGAGTTCTCTACGACACCGCCGCCACCGCCCAAAAAGCTCAAATGGCCGCCACCGCAGTCCGAAATTTGCAGCCCATCGACGTCGATCTGACCCTCATCGCTGATGAAGATGCCGCCAGCGCCGCACGGGCCGATCTCGGAGTTGTCCAGCGTCAGCGACGCCCCGGCGCCGCGAACAAAGACGCAGATGTTGGCTTGTCCTGCGACGACGTCGTCGCCGGTGGCCTGGCTGTCTTCTGTGATGAAGAGCGTGGCGCGCTCGGCCCCTTCGAGCCTCAGGTCCTGGAGCGTGCCGATGGCGCCCATGGTCAAGGCGATCGAACGATCGGCGGCGGCCAGCACTGCGCCCTGATTGTAATCCAGCGAGCCGCCCACGAGGCGAATCCCATCAGCGGCGTCGTCTTCAAGGGCCACCGTGGTCTCGATGTCCACCTGTGAGAGCGTCAGCGCCGTGTTGTTGGCGGTGATGGCGGTGCCTTGGATGTCCGACAATGACACCTTCTCCAGTGACACCTGAGCCACATCTTCAAGCAAAAGCCCGCCGCTGTTGGCGATGGTGGCATCCATGATGGAGAGCGCCTCCAGTCCGGTCGCAGCCACAGCCTTGCCCCCGCTGGCCGAGGTGATCTCCTCCAAAGTCAGCGCCGTCCCCGTCGCCTCCAGGCTCACAAAGAGGGCCACCTTGCGCACCGTCAACGCCGCGTCCATCTGCCATGCCACCGGATCGGTTCCGGGGGCGATCAGCACAGACTCCATCGTCCCTGTCCCTTCAATGGTCAGGTCCTGCGCAAAGGTGTGCTGGGCAGGGGCGGTGTAGGTTCCTGGCAAGAGTGTGATGCGCGTGGCGCCCTCGACCGCCAAAGCCTCTTCCAGGGTTTTGAAGGGCAGGGCCTGTGAACCGTTGCCGCCTGCCGCAGCGCCGCCGTCCACAAAAAGCTCATCGCCCGGTGCGGGAGGCGGCTGGGTGTTGTCGCCCTCGTCGTCCGAACACCCGGACAGGAACGCCACAACGCTCAGCGCCACCACCCCCAAGATCCTTTTCATCGTGTTGTCCTCCATGTGGAGGTCCATCATCCCAGCGTGCTTGGCAAGGCGCAAGAGAGAAGGGGGTGGAATGAACAAAATGGTGAAATTGAAAATCTTTTTCATTGACAGCCCCGGCGAGTGGGCTTATATCTTGGACACGGTTTTGAAAGTTGTTTTCAAAATCTCCAGTCTAGTCTCTACCCCCATCGAGCTAGACAGCTGCCGTCCCGTTTCTCCGTTGACGGGACAACACAATTCAAGGTGTGGGGCGGTTGTGGGTACAGGGTCCTTGTTCCACGCCGCACTGCTCCGGCGTTCTGTCACGGGAGCGCATACATTGGCATGCTCGAGCTGATTTCCAGGCAAGGCGGAAACAGACTCGAGCTTGCTTTTTCTTGAGTACCACCGCGCGCTTCGGGCCATTTTGGGCCTCGCCATGGCTTTGGTGCTTGTCTTTTGACGCCTCTCCTGGCGCTCTTTCATTGAAAGCAAGGCGGATCTTGCCGTAGAACCGCTGGGCTGCCCCGGTGAGCATGGTCTTGATGGATGGTTGTTCTTAAAGGGTGCGTTTTGGGGCCGGTGCTGGCTGGCGAGCGTGTTTTTGCGCCGCAGGCTGGTCGATTCTTGCTTTCGGGCATCCAAAGAAGAAGAAAGATGGCGCGGGGCCTTTTGGGCTGCGCTGACAAAGACAACATGATGGGACCATCGTGGGTCCCTTGCGCTGTCACGGCCTGCGGCTTGGTGCGGGGTGATGGCTGAATCTGAATGATCAAGGAAAGGGAGGTGCGGCGATGAGAGCGCACAAAAGTTTGTTTGTGGCGGCGCTGGCCATGAGTCTGCTGGTGGCCTGTGGCAACGCGGGTGACAAAGGCGCAGACAAGGGCGCTGACAAAGGTGCTGCGGGCGACAAAAAGGCCGAGCCTGCCAAGGCCGACGCTGAAAAGGGCGACAAAGGCGCCAAAAAAGACGGCACCGAGGCCACGAAGGATGCCGAGGGTGCGTTGGTGGTCTACAGCGCGCGCAGCAAGAAGCTGGTCGGTCCGCTGATCGAGAAGTTTGAGAAGGCCAGCGGTGTCAAAGTCGATGTGCGCTATGGCGACGCCACCGGTCTGGTCACCAAGATGCGCACCGAGGGCGCCCAGAGCGACGCCGACGTCTTCTTTGCGCAGGACCTGGGCAACCTGGGCACCATGCGCGACTCGAAGCTGCTCACCGAGCTGCCTCAGGCGCTGGTCGATCAAACCCTGGAGCGCTACCGCGAAGGCAGCCGCAACTGGGTGGCCACCAGCGGCCGCGTGCGCGTGCTGGTCTACAGCCCCGAGCGCGTCAAGCCCGAAGAGCTCCCCAAGACCCTCAAAGAACTCAACGATCCGAAGTGGAAGAAGCGCCTTGGTTGGGCCCCTCGCAACGGCTCCTTCCAGGTCCACGTCAGCGGCCTGCGCGCCATCTGGGGCGAAGAGGAGACCGAGGCCTGGCTCAAAGGCATCAAGGCCCTTGAGCCCGGCGAGTACCCCAAGAACTCCCCGCAGGTCAACGCCGTGGACAAGGGCGAGATTGATGTGGGCTGGGTCAACCACTACTACCTGCACAAGATCAAGGCGGCCAACCCCGGTTTGAAGGCGGCCAACCACTCCTTCGCCACCGACAAGGACGCCGGCAACCTGGTCATGCTCAGCGGCGCTGGCATCCTCAAGGCCAGCAAGCGCCCCGAGCAGGCCCGCAAGTTCATCGAGTTCCTCCTGTCCGAAGAGGCCCAGAACTACTTTGCCCAGAACGTCTACGAGTACCCCACCCGCGAAGGCATCGCGACCCACAAAGACGTGCCCGCGCTGACCACCATCAAGCAGCCCGACGTCGATCAGAAAGCCCTGACCGACCTGGACGCCACCCGCAAGCTGCTCCAAAAACTCGGCCTCCTCTGATCTGGGACGGCCCTTCGCCACGGGTTTGGGACGGCCCTGATGGCGTCAGACACCACACGAGTCGCTCGCAATAGCGCTGCTATGGCTTCGCTCCCCGTGA
>CAKZKQ010000133.1 GCA_937123825.1 uncultured Pseudomonadota bacterium | reverse complement strand
GTGAGTTTGGTGGGTTTATGAGCTTGGTGCCTGCGCCCAGACGTGTATGCCCGGCTTGAGGGGGCAGGGTAGGCGGCGAAGCTCGCCTTTCTGCCGGCCATTGTGGGAGTGACGGCGCTGGTTCTCAACTTCAAGGGCCGCTCCGGTCAGCGGGCTACCGCCGCCCACCTCCGCCCCAATGGATTCTTCTTCGACGCTGGCTCTTAAGTTCCAAGGCCACTCCGGTCAGCGGGCTACCGCCGCCCACCTCCGCCCCAAAACCAACCTCCATGGTCCTGGAGAACCCGAAAGTTTCCACCAAAAAAGCCGTCCATCCCCCTGGAAAGCCCCCCAACCCTCCACCATCGACCACAAACCCCTTGGAAAGCCCCACAAGCCGTCACCACAGCCCATCCGACCACCAAAAAACGAACCACTTTCGCCTACATGCCCCACTCCGACCGGCGAAGCCAAGAACCCACCCATCACAAATGCCAAAAGGAAGCGAGCGCAGCGAGCGACCGAACCAAAAGCAAGCCAAGCGAAGCGCCGGCGCCGCGAACCGAAAGCAAGCCAAGCGCAGCGCCGGCGCCGCGAACCAAAAGCAAGCCTCAAAGAGGCGCCGCGAACCGCTCCAGCGTCGCAGACGCTGGAGCATCCACGTGTATGTTGAAGAGGTGGGCGCCTCGGTGGGGGGGGCCGAGGTTGATGAGGGCGGTGGGGATGTGGCGTTTGTGGGCGTGGAGGAGGAAGCGGTAGCCGGAGTAGACGGCCAGTGAGGAGCCGACGACGAGCAGGGCCTGGGCGTTTTGGAGCATGTCGTTGGAGGCGTCGTGGATGGGTCGCGGGACGTTTTCGCCAAAGAAGACGACGCTGGGTTTGAGGCGGCCTCGGCAGGCGCGGCAGCCTGCGACTTTGAAGAGGTTGTAGGCGTCTTCTGGGAGGTCGGCGTCGCCGTCGGGTGCCAGTTCGGCGCGCAGGCGTTCCCAGCCGGGGTTGAGGTCGCGCAGGCGAGCCTGGAGGCTGGTGCGGGGTTCGTGTGCGCCGCAGTCGAGGCAGTGGACGTTGGCCAGTGAGCCGTGGAGTTCGATGACGCGTTGGCTTCCGGCGCGGTGGTGGAGTCGGTCGACGTTTTGGGTGACGATGCCTTCGATGCGGCCGTCGGCTTCGAGCTGTGCCAGGGCCAGGTGTGCGCCGCAAGGTTGGACTTCGAGGAAGCGGGGCCAGCCGACCATGCTGCGCGCCCAGTAGCGGCGCCGGGACAGTGGGTTTTTGACGAAGTCCTGGAAGCGGATGGGGTTGCGGGCTTTGCTGCGGGTTTTGGGGCCTCGGTAGTCGGGGATCCCCGACTCTGTGCTGCACCCGGCGCCGGTCAACACCAGCACGCGTCGGTCCTGCAGCAATTGGGCAAGCTCGTTCAGCGCGTCCACGGTGTGCGGCGTTGGGCTTGGCTTGCTTGTGGCGTGCGCGGTGGGTTGTGTTTTGGCTTCGCCGGTTGGTGTCGTCATGTCGTTTGGGGTCGGCTGGTGGTGTTTTGTGGGGCTTTCCGGGTTTGAGGAAGGCCCATTGGATGGGATGAATACGTATGGGGCAAGGTGCGTAGTCCCGAGAACCGTTCTGCGTCGTTGTTGGGTGCGGGCCTGGCATTTTTGGGCGGTTCAGTGGTCTGAATCTTCCTGGGAGGTTCTTCTAATCGCATCAAAAGTGGATGAAGGGATGGTGTTGAAAACCAAAGGCGGTTTTGGCCAGATGATGGTACGATGGAGGCTCTGCTGAGATGGGTTTTGTTCATGGTGTTGACGCTTCATCTGCGCGTCAATGCAATGGAAAGCCATCCATCACAAATGCGATAAGCAAGCGCAGCGCGCGCACCACAAGGGAGCGCAGCGACCGAACCAAAAGCCTGCGCAGCAGGCGAACCAAAAGCGCAGCGCAGCAAGCGAACCGCGCCCCGCAAAGCGAGGGCGCTCAGGGGGTTGGGGATGAATTGTGTTGTGTGTGGTAAGGTCACCAAGAACACCACAAAGTGTACAAAGTGCCATCAGCCATTTTGCACGTCTTGTTTGCGGCACCGCAATCGGGGGCGTTGTCCGGGTTGTCCTCGGAAGTCTGTTGTGGGTGGGATGAGTGCGTCGGCGAGTCTGGCCAGCAATGACTTTGATGCCCCGGGTCTTTTTGGGGCCAGCGATGGTTTTTCCTACTTTGTCTTTGAGGGCAGCGTTCCCTACAAGATCATCCCATCCAGGCAGGGATTTACGGGGTGGTCGCCCCAAACCAAGAAGATCATGGGTGCCATCCAGCAGAACTTCAATCCCAATGATCAGGGGGAAGATGACCTTGATGAGTACTACCAGCAGGTGCTTGCAGAGTTTCGGTGCCACGGTGAGTCCAGCACAACGGGGCACTGCGAGGTCTGTGGTTTGGAGGTTTGGGAGCCCGATTGGTCAGGGCGCAATTACTTTGATGAAGAGGAAGAGGCCGAGGCAGCCGCCTCCAATGCTGGCGCCACAGCGTCGGCGTCTTCGTCCGCAGTGGCCTCGAAAGAGGTGGTCTTTGTGGATTGTGGCCTGGGCGACCGGGTGATGGCCACCTGGAAGCACGACAGCGGGACTGAGTATGCGGCCAAAGTGGTGGCCGTCAACGCCGACGGGACCCTCAGCCTTCATTACGATGACGGCAGCCGCGACGCTGCCGTGCCTGCGACATACATCAAGGCCGTCACAGAGACGGCCGAAGAGGTCGCCGCCAAAGAAGCCGAGGCTGCCAGGCTGCGTGAGGCCTCACGGGTGCACTGCGGCGTGGGTGACCGGGTGATGGCCACCTGGAAGGGTCCACAAGGGACAGAGTACGCCGCCAAAGTAGCGGCCATCAACGCAGACGGCACGCTTAGCTTGCACTACGACGACGGCAGCCGAGACGCCGCCGTCCCCTTCACGTACATCAAGACCGCGACCGAGCCAGCCGCAGCGAATGCGGGAAAGGCAGAAGCCTCGCGGGAGCATTGTGGTGTGGGCGACCGGGTCAAGGCCACCTGGAAGGGTCCTCAAGGGACAGAATATGCGGCCAAAGTGGTGGCCATCAACGAAGACGGTACGCTCAGTCTGCACTACGACGATGGCAGTCGAGACGCCGCCGTCCCCTTCACATACATCAAGTCCGTCATTGAGACGGCAGCGTCGGCCGAAGCGCTGCCGCAGCCTTCGCAAGCCAACTGCGGTGTGGGCGACCGAGTGATGGCCACCTGGAAACGCGACAGCGGGACGGAATACGCAGCCAAGGTGGTGGCCATCAATGCCGATGGAACCCTAAGCTTGCACTACGACGATGGCAGCCGCGACGCCGCGGTGCCAACGACATACATCAAGTCCATCACAGAGACGGCCGAAGAGGTCGCCGCCAAAGAAGCCGAAGCTGCCAGGCTGCTTGAAGCCTCACGGGTGCACTGCGTTGTGGGCGACCGGGTGATGGCCACCTGGAAGCACGACGGCGGGACGGAATATGCGGCCAAGGTGGTGGCCATCAACGAAGACGGCACGCTCAGCCTACACTACGACGACGGCAGCCGAGATGCCGCCGTCCCCTTCACATACATCAAGTCCAAACTCTAAGCCCAGGCCCATCCCCGAATCCCCACCACACCTGTCCAGGGGCGCCAAGTTCATAAAACCCACCAGACAGACGACCCGACCGCCTTGATGGGAAAGCCCCAAAAACCTCCACCACCCCCCATCCAGCCTCCAAAAATGAAAGCAATTTCGACGGGATGCCCCACTCCAACCGGCGAAGCCAAGAACCCAACCCATCACAAATGCCATAAGTGAGCGCAGCGAACGCACCAAAAGGGAGCCAAGCGCAGCGCCGGCGACCGAACCACAAGCGCAGCGCCAGCAAGCGAACCGAAAGCAAGCCAAGCGCAGCGCCGGCGCCGCGAACCGCGCCTGGGCGCTATGCCGCGACGCGCTAACGCGCCGCGGAATAGCGCCCAGGCGCAGGCTCGATGGGGTTTTGGGGGGAGCGGGCGGGGACTTTGGGGCCGGTGTGGTCGGTGATCCAGGCGTTCCACTCGTTCCACCACGAGCCTTCGTGGGCGGTGGAGGCGTCGAGCCATTCTTGTGGGTCGGCGGGGTTTTGGTCGCCTTCGAGGGTGCGGTAGCCGTATTTGACGCGGTTGGGAGGGTTGACGATGCCAGCGATGTGGCCGGAGCCGCCCAGGACAAAGTGGACGGGGCCCTGGTAGAGCTGCGTGGCCTTGTAGGTGCTGGCCCAGGGGGCGATGTGGTCGCCGGAGGCGGCGATGATGAAGGTGGGCTTTTTGTTGCGGCGCAGATCGATGGGGACGCCGTCGAGGGTGACGCCGCCGGGTTTGACCAGGAGGTTGTCGCGGTACATGGAGCGCAGGTAGAAGCGGTGCATGGCCTGTGGCATGCGCGTGGCGTCGCTGTTCCAGTAGAGGAGGTCAAAGGGGGTGGGCTGCTGGCCAAGGAGGTACTGATCGATGGCGTAGTTCCAGATCAGGTCGTTTTCGCGCAGCATGTTGAAGCTCTGGGCCATGGAGGTGGCTGGCAAGTAGCCGTGTTGCTCCAGCAGGCTGTCGATGTAGTCGAGGGTCTGGTCATTGATGAAGGCCTTGATCTGGCCGACGTCTTCAAAGTCGGTCAGCGTGGCCAGGAAGGTGATGGACTGGACGCGGTCGTCGCCTTTGGCGTCCATGTAGGCCATGGCGCAGGACATCAGCGTGCCGCCGATGCAGTAGCCGATGGCGTTGATCTCGCGCTCGCCGGTGGCCTCTTCGATGGCGTCGATGGCGGCCATGGGGCCTTCAAGGAGGTAGTCCTCGAAGCCCTTGTGGCGCAGGCTCTCATCGGGGTTGACCCAGGAGACGACAAAGACGGTGTGTCCCTGGTCGACGGCCCAGCGGATGAAGGAGTTTTCGGTGCGCAGGTCCAGGATGTAGTACTTGTTGATCCAGGGGGGGACGATGAGCAGGGGCCGCTTGGCGACCTCTTCGGTGGTGGGGTTGAACTGGAGGAGCTGGATGAGGTCGTTTTCGTAGACGACCTGGCCGGGGGCGGTGGCCACGTTCTTGCCGACCTCAAAGGCGCTCTCGTCGGTGAGCTTGAGGTTGAGTTGGCCGTCGCCCTCTTCAATGTCCCGCAGCAGGTTCTCCAGGCCGTCGAGCAGGCACTGGCCGCCGGTCTCCTTGATTTGGCGCAGGACTTTTGGGTTGGTCAGCGGGAAGTTGGTGGGGCTGATGGCCGAGGCGAACTGGCGCGTAAAGAAGGAGAGCCGGTCGCGTTCGAGGTCGTCGAGGCGATCGTTCTCGGCGATGGCTTGTTGGAGCCAGCCTTCGGTCAGCAGGTGGCTTTGTTTAAGGAGGTCAAAGAGCGGATTCTGGCTCCAGGCCGCGTCTCTCCAGCGCTTGTCGCTGCGCGGGGGCTCGATGGTGGGGCGATGGCTCATGCCCCACATGCGGCGAGCGGTCTGAGACCAGAGGTCCATCATGTTGGCGTTGTATTGCCACTGGCGCATCCAGAATCGGTCTGGGCGCATGACGGCGTCCATCCACTGCTTCTGAATGGGGGCAGCCAGTCCCATGGGATCGGGCTGGCGACTGGGTTTGGGGCCGAGGGCGTTTTTCCAATAGGCCGTGGTGGCGCGCTGGGATTGCTGGGCCAGGTTGGTCCAGCGCTGGCTCCAGGCGGCCGCTTGCCCCCCGTTGGGGGTAAAGATGGGGTTGGTCGTCATCGCATCGCCTCTGACACACTTCGGACACGGATCGCACGGTGGGCGACGAGTCCGGGTTGGATATGTGGATGCGACAACCTCCTGCGTCTTTGTCAGCGACTGGTAAGCGACGAAACCCCTTGAGCGTCATCTCATATTTCATGACTGCTGTGCTTTAGTGAACACCATCGTCAAAGACAAATCAAGGAAGGTGGCCAGCAGCTTTGGTGGGGTTTATACCAAGATGCAGACGTCCGACTGACTTTGTGACGGCCCTGATGGTCCCAGGAACCACGTGACTCGCTTGCGGTAGCGCTGCTACAGCTTCGCTCGACCCGAGGTCCCTGGACCCCATCATTGCTCGCCACAAAGCAAGCCTTTCGTCTGCATCTTGGTATGAGTGTGACTTGGGCTTGCTTACTCACGACGGTCGCGAGAAAAGATAGGGGGTAGGCATGCGTTGGAAAGGCGATCATGTTGGAGTGGTTTGACAAGGTGGTGCTGGGTTTTGTGCGCCAGTGGTGGATGGTGATCTTGATCGTCGAGTCACCGCTGCTGGGTGCTGCGCTCCTTGCTGCGCTCTACCGCGCCGTCCAGGATTTCCTTGACCGGGCCTATCCGGACAACATGCCCGCCCACACCGGTCAGTGGCTCAAGGACCAGCTCCGAGTGCGGGGGTTGGAGAAGGAACTGCAAGTCTGCGTGGTGGAGGGGGATCACGGCGAGAGCGTCGATGCCTTCTATCCGCGCTCGGCGGCGATTGGGTTGGAGCGGCGCACTTACGAAAAGGCCGACCCTTCGTTTTGGGCGTTGGGCGCCCATGAACTGGCCCACGCGATCAACTATCGCCGCGCGGGTTGGATCGGTTCGCTCTTTGAGTCTGCCCGTGGTCTGCACCAGTTGGTGTGGATGATGGCGGTCAACCTGCTCTTTGCCAATTTCTGGTTTGGCTCCACCGAGCTCAACGCTCTGGTCTACGTCATGATGCTGGTGGCGATCGGGTGCAGTCTGGTGATCCTGGCCGACGAGCTCTCGGCCACGGCGCTGGCGATGCTGATCCTGCGCCAGGACCCGGCCATTGAGCAGAGCCACCTGGTGGGGTGCGGGTTTGCGCTG
>CAKZKQ010000132.1 GCA_937123825.1 uncultured Pseudomonadota bacterium | reverse complement strand
ACCTACCGGGTCGCGGTGCAGATGACTTACGCCATCAGGCAGTAAGCTCAGGGAAAAACGATCTATATCAACTACGAGCGGACCCCAACAGGCCACAATAGGAGCTTATGGGGATAGGAATAGATAAGGTAGAGTTTTCAGCGCAGGACTTTGACGGCTTTTCCGCCAGCCTGGAAGAAAACCTCAATGCACTGTACCAGTTGCTGCAGCGTCCCGGCTTTGGTCAGGGCAGCGGCTCCATCGGTGCTGAACTGGAGATGTATCTGGTCGACCAGGAGGGCTTTCCCCTGTACGCCAACCAAGAAATCCTGGAAGACGCGGCCGATCCCTCGCTGACCCTGGAACTGAACCGCTACAACCTGGAGTTCAACCTGCCGCCCTTCGGCCTCGCCGAGCGGCCCTTCGAATTGAGGACCAACGATGACAGCCGCTTCATGAGGGCGAAGGCGGGCGGCGGCAGCCCGCCTTCGCCTTCAGCGGCCTTTTGAATTTAAGAGCCAACCCCAATAGTGGTTTACAGTGGCGAAGGCAGGCGGCGGTAGCCCGCTGGCCTGAGTTGCCGTGGAACTTGAGGACCAACGCTCTTGCCCTCAACAAAAGCAGGAAGGCGAACCTCAGGCGCTGCTTGGGCGCCTATCCCGCTGGCCTTTGTGGGCAGAGACGACGCTGGCTCTCAACCGCCAGGGCCGCTCGGCGAGGCGAGCTTCGCCGCCTACCTTCGCCCTCATGGGGTCGTTGTGGATGTTGGTTTCCAAATTCGCAAGGCCGCTCGGCAAGGCGAGCTTCGCCGCCTACCTTCGCCCCAAAACCAACCTCCATGTCTTGGAAGCTCTCAAAAGATTCCACAAGAAAAGCCGACCACCCCCTTGGAAAACCCTCCAATCCTCCACCACCGACCACAAACCCCTTGGAAAGCCTCCAAAGCGCCACCACCGCGCATCCAGTCATCAGAGAAGTGAAAGCACTTTCGACGTGATGACGACACGCCCCGGCGAAGCGAAGCACGGTCCACTCATCGCATTTGCTATCAGGGAGCGCAGCGACCGCACCAAAAGGGAGCGAGCAAAGCGAGCGACCGAACCAAAAGCAAGCCAAGCGAAGCGAAGGCGCCGCGCACCGAAAGGGCAGCCAAGCGAAGCGCGGCAACCGAACCGTGAGCGCAGCGCCAGCAAGCGAACTCTGCTACAGCAAATTGATTCCTGAGGGAATCAATTCGAATGTAGCAGGCAGTCGTCCGGGGGCTTCGCCGTCGACATCGAGGAGGATGTCTTCGCCGTCGCGCAGGGGTTCGGCGTAGATTTTTCGGGCTTGGAGGTGGCTGACGTGTGGGGATTCGAGGTGTCGGCCTTCGTAGAGTTTGACGCTGTGGCGCAGCATCTGGGAAAGCTCCAGGGGGCGGATGATGACGATGTCGAACATGCCGTCGGTGAGCCGGGCGTGGGGGGCGACCATCATGCCGCCGCCGAAGTAGCGGCCGTTGGCGATGGCGACGGTGTTGATATTGACCTGGACGTCGATGTGGTCGTCGATGACCATGTGGACGTCCTGGGGGGTGTACTCGGCCAGGGCTTTGATGACGCCGAGCATGAAGGAGGCCTTGCCGCCGAGCGCCTTGCTGGAGTTGTTGACTTTGACATCGACGAGGCCGCTGATGCCAAAGCTGGCGATGTTGATGAAGTGGCGCTCGGCCAGCGCACCGGTGTTGGAGATGTATTGGATGTGGCCGACGTCGCAGGGGGTGCGGACACCGGCCATGATGCGCTCGATGGCCTGATTCATGTCGCCGCTAAGGCCGAGGGTCTTGCGCAGGTCGCCGCCGGTGCCGCAGGGCAGCAGGCCCAGGGCGGCTTTGGGGTTGATGGGGGCGCCGTTTTCAAAGAAGCCGTTGACGACCTCGTTGTGGGTGCCGTCGCCGCCCAGGCTCAGGATGACGTCGTGGCCTGCGCGCAGGGCCTTGCGTGTCAGGCCAGTGGCGGCTTGCGGGGCGTCGGTGTGGGCAAAGGCGACGGGGCCAAGGGCGGCCTGGAGCTGGGCCAGGATCTGGGGCCAGCGGCGGCCGACGTCGCCGTGAGCGGCGCGCGGGTTGGCGACCACGAAGATGCTCTGGCCGGCCAAGCCGGGGCCTTGCAGGGAACCGGACTCGATGCTCTGGATGCTGTCTGGCTGCTCGTACATCTCTCTCACCCCCTTGCACGCTGGCTTGCGCGGCCCCCTTCCACCGTGGGTGCCGGCTTGCGCGGTGCAATGACTGGCCTGGCAGGACCAACCCTGGTCGCCGACAGGCCATCACATCCTTGCGCCCCCTTTCCTCAGGGGCGCGGTGTCACACCCAACGCCTGGGCCACCAGCGAGACCAGATCCAGAACCTCCAGATCATCGCTCGCCGCGTCCCGAAGCGCTTTGGCTTGCCGGGCGCTGGAAACCACCAGCGTCCTGGCGCCGTGACGAACGGCGTCTTCGATGAGCCGCTCGCTGGCTTGCGCGGATCCTTGCGGATCGATGCGCTCGTAGTGTGCTCCGACGCCTGATCCGAGCACTTCCCCTCGATTCAACCACAACTCTTTAAAGCCCTCGGGGCCAAGCAACGCCTCCAGGACCTGCCGGGGCGCGTCCCAGATGTCGAGCCTGCGGCCCAGGCGGCCGACGTCGGACCAGTAGACCGGCCCCTCCAGCTCAAATCCCTGAGCGCTGGCCTTCAAGATGCTGGCGTGCTGCGCCAGAACCTCGACCAGATGCTTTGGACCGCCGTCGCGCTGACCGGTGCGGCGCACCCATGCTTCGATGACGCCGGGACAGTCGGTGACGACCTCTTTGTGGCGCTCAAAGCCCTTCCACATGGCCCCTTCGATCTCTTCGGCCACGGCGCCGTAGCCTGCCTCGCGCAGCGCCTGACCACAACAGTGGCCCTGGGGCTGACCGGCGTCGGACTGGACGCGCGCCAACGCCAACGGGCTGCCCAGAATCCGCGCCATCAGGCGGCCGACCATGACCACCCTTTGGGGTTCTTCGGTCCGCGCGGTGCAAGAGGGCTTGTAGGCCACCTTCGCGCCGTCCTCAAAGACCTCGTCGGCCTCGCTGGGCATGGCCGGGACCTTGCCGTGGGGCGATCCGTAGCGCTCCTGGGTCAGATCCATGCCTCGCAGGGGCTCGGGCAGCGGGACGCCGCCGTCGACCAGCAGGCGGCGCGCTGACACCATCGCCTCGGCCACGTCGTTCTTGTGGACACAGTAGGTCTGGCAGCGGCCGCAGCCGGTGCAGTGAAAAAAGGCCTCGCCGGTCTCCGCCGTCAGCGGCACCTGCTCGCGGCCCACGGCCCGCAGCAGCGACATCAAACCCCACGGGGTGACCGTCTCGCGGGCTTCGGCGTCGGCCACGGGGCAGGCAAAGCGGCACATCTTGGGGCAGTAGGCGCAGTAATCGGCGGCCTTCTCGATCAGGGCGTTGAGCTGAGTCATGAACGCACCTCCCCTTCGGACAGCGAGGGCAAGACCCCACGTGGATCCAACGCGGCCTTGAGCGCGGACATGCCCGTGGCCATCACCTTGGCGCTGGCCGCCTTGGGCTTGACCACCTGCCGACCATCCCACCACACCGAACGGTTTTGAGCCGACACGCCCATCTCCTCCAGCACCTCGGCGTCGGCGGGCAAATGCACCGCCGCCTGATGCGCCGACACTTCGTAGAGCACGCCTTGGGCCCAACACTCGGCGGGCAAACCCTTCAAATCCCTCAAACTGCCCCAAATCACCGCGCCGCCCGCATCGGACATGCCGCGGCGGGCCAGCGGATCGCCGCCGCTGCGGATTGTGCCCCAGCCATCAAAGCCGCCGGGCGACTCCAACAACTGACCGGCCAACCCATCCACATACGCCTGGGCCGCCTCGCACGCCGCACGCTCGCCCCAGAACCAGACCTCCAGGCGCTGACACTGGCCGCTGTAAACCACCCAGGGCGTGCGCAGCCCCTGGGCAAAGAGCAACCCCAGTCGATCGATGGCCTCTTCGGGAGCCACCTCGTCCCAGGCCACACCGCGGCGCACATCTGCCTGACGCGTCACCCCCAGCGTGGCCGAGGTGATCACACCAAAGCGCCCTTGCCCCCCAATGAACAAGTGCCTCAAGTCCGGACCCGACGACTTGCGCGGCGCCACCAGATACCGGTAGCTCTGCCCCTCCCCCGTCACCGCGCTGAGCGACACGCACGCCTCGCGCACCGACCCGTTCCACAGCGCGTGGCCCACCGGCTGCCAGGACGACAAGATCCCGCCGACGGTCGCCTCGGGGTGTGCCGGACGCCACCCCAGACGCGCGCCGCGCCCAGCCAGATAAGCCTCCAGCGCGCCGATCGTCACACCGGCCTGCACCGTCACCGTGCACGACTCCGGATCCCAACCCAGCACGCGATCCATCGCTCGCATGTCCAGAATCACGGCCTCCTTTGCTGGCAACGCCTGCGCATGCACGCCGCCGCCAAGCGGATGAAAGACCTGACCCTCACCGGCACCCACAAGCGCCTCTCGGACCTGCTCGGCCGTGGTCGGACGCACACACTGACGCCCTCCCAGACCTTCCAGACGCGCCAACCCGGGCACTCGATACTCCAGCACCTGGCTCATGACGCACCCCCACCTTGACCGCTCCAGACCTTGCCTGGGTTCATGATCCCGTCGGGGTCAAAGGCCGCCTTCAAACCCTCAAAAAGCACGCGGCCGCCAATGTGGTCATCACCCGTCCGGCCAGCCTTGGAGATCCCCACGCCGTGATGGTGCGCGGGGCTGGCGCCGCTGGCCACCACCGCCTGCTGGGCCACCGACCACAGCCGCTCGTAAGCCTCCAGCGTCCCATCCACACCGTGGCCAAAGCCCGCAAAGGTAAAGTAGATGCTGGCACCCTCCGGATAGCCGTGGCTAAAGTGCGCCATGATGAACGCCTCGCCCGCCACCGCCTTCTTCACGTTGTAATAGAGCCGCATGAGGTTGGACCACGTCGTGGCCACCTCCATCGTGTCCACAAACGCGCCCGCATCAAACATCGGCGACTGCTTGTAGGACACCTTAAAACGGTTGCGCAGCCAGTGCTCTCCTGGCCCCGGACCCAAATCGGCCGCCAGCCTCCCGGCGATCTCAAAGCCCGCCGCCGCCTCGCGCCGTGTGGCCGCCTCCTGCCCCTCAAAACCCAGCACCAACATGCACCCGCCGGGCAGCACCTCGGTCAACTGGTTGAGCAACAACGGCTGACCCACCGCGCGCCGGATCAAACCCAGCCCCGCGCGGCGCACCCGCTCTCCCACACCGCCCGGCGCCGAAGACGTCAACAACTCCACGTCCTGACCCAGAGCCCGACGCGCCACGCGCATCAACCCCGAGGCCAAACCGCCCGGCACCGCCTCGTCGGCCTGCGGCGCGCCGTGCCCCTTGGGCTTGGCCTTCCTGCCGCCAGCGATCAGCGTGTCAAACTCGTCATAAAGGCGCATCACCGTCGGACGCAGGCCCGCCTGCATCAAACGACGCATGATCTCCACGCCCGCCTCCACCGTCGGACACTTCCACCCTCGGTAGATCCGCACCTGAGGCGCCTGATTGATCCGCAGCGTCCCGGCCGTGATCACGCCCAGCGTGCCCTCACTGCCCACCGCCAACTGCGTCATGTCCAGACCACCGCCCCAGGCATCCGCCCCAAGCCCCGGCGCCGTGTCCAGAATCTCGCCCGTCCCGGTCACCAGACGCAGCGTCTGGACCATGTCTTCAATCTTGCCAAACCGGCTCGAATACTGGCCCGCCGAGCGCGCCGCCAGATACCCGCCCACCGATGAGCAATACAAACTCGATGGAAAATGCCCCAAAGTCAGCCCGCGACGCTCAAGCTCGGTCTGCACCACCTGGCCGATCGCCCCGGCGCCCACCCGCATCCACATCGCCTCGGCATCGACGGCCTCGATCGCGTTCAAACGCTTCACGTCGATCACCACGCCGCCTCGATCGGCCAGCGCACCGCCGCACACACCGCTGCCCGCCCCGTAAGGCACCACCGGCACCCCCGCAGCCCTGGCCAGCGTGATCACCGCCGCCACCTCGGCCTCGGTCCCGGGCTGAACCACACAGTCGGGCTCGTGCAGGTGCAGACGGCCGCCGCGCATCAAAATGATCCCGCGCGGCCAACAATCGCGGCCATAAGCCAGCTTGTCCGGCGCAGAAGTCCTCACCCAACGCGGACCCACCGCCTCTCTTAGAGACTCCAGAAAGCTCGCCTGCACACCTTGCGCACCCATCAACACCCACCCTGCAGCTCGTCTGACGCGTTGTCCCATCTCATCGGCACAACAAGCGTGTCCCGACAATCTAAGACCGACTGACTGACCAGTCAATCACAAAGATGAAGGATGAGTCACACAAGTTTCACCAAAACCCCCACAACGCCGCAACGCTCAGGACAAACCCGGCCAATGCGGCGTTCAAGACAAAACCAACGTCCCCCTGGACCACCAACGCCAAACCCAGAGGATCGCACCCAATGACACCATCACCAGCACCCTGCCCGCGACCACCGACCACTGCACTGGCCAGCACAACACCGCAACCAAAACGGAAAACCCCTCAAAGGACCTCAAATCGGTCCCCAAAGGGGTCTCATACCAAAATGGAGACGAAAGGCTTGCTTTGGGGCGAGCAATGATGAGGTCCAGGGACTGAAGTTCTCAGCGATAAGGCCACAGGTTTGGGGCGAGCAATAATGGATGTCAGACGCTGAAAGACTGAGCGTTGAGCCATAAGCCATCAAGCCGACTGCTACCTGACGCCAAACCCAAGCACTTCAAAAAGAAAAA
>CAKZKQ010000131.1 GCA_937123825.1 uncultured Pseudomonadota bacterium | reverse complement strand
TCCAGTGCGGCGATGGGGTTTGCGATGAGGGTGAGGGCGATGGGGGCTGTCCTCAGGACTGTGAGGGCGGGCTTGAGTGTGGGGATGGCCGTTGTGATAGGCCTGTTGAGAGCGTGTTGAACTGCGCGGAGGACTGTGCAGGTGGGTTTGAGTGTGGGGATGGGGTGTGTGAGGGGGCCGAGAGCCCGCAGGACTGCCCTGAAGACTGCCGGGTGGAGCCTGAGTGCGGTGATGGGATTTGTGATGAGGGCGAGAGTGTGGGGACTTGCCCGTTGGATTGCGCGGGCAATGAATTGGAGTGTGGTGATGGGTTTTGTGGGGACAATGAGGATGCGCAGAACTGCCCTGATGACTGTGCTGAGGAGCCTGAGTGTGGTGATGGGCGGTGCGAAGGTGATGAGGATGAGGGCAACTGCCCTGTAGATTGCGCCGATGGCCCCCAGTGTGGTGACGGGCAGTGTGAAGCGCCCGAAGACGCCGAAAGCTGTCCGCAGGACTGCGCTCCGCCCCCACCCGATGGGGATGGGGATGGTGTCGCCGATGATGAGGACAACTGCCCGGAGTTGGCCAACCCAGACCAGTCGGACGTCGATGAGGACGGGCTGGGGGATCTTTGTGACCCTGACCGTGATGGGGATGGGGTGGTCAATGACGAGGACAATTGTCCCGAGGTCTTCAATCCACCGGACACGACGGGTTTTGTGCGCGGGGATTTCTTCTCGGTCTTTGATCACAACACGTCCAGGTTTGCCGACTTCAACAACGACGGGCACCAGGACTTTTTTGCGGTGGTGGGTCGGTTTGGCTTTGATTCCCCCAACCGGGTCTACCTGGGCGATGGACAAGGCGGTTTTGAAGACACCGGCCAGCGCCTTGGGGGCTTGCCCAGCTATGGCGCCTCCATCGGCGACGTCAACGGAGATGGTCATGTGGATGTCTATGTGGCCAACGATGGGCTCGATAGGCTTTGGCTCAATGATGGGCAAGGTGTGCTGAGTTTGGCCAACACGCCGTTGCCCGATTGTGCCAGCAATGGGGCCGCGTTGGAGGATTTCAACGGGGATGGTGCCTTGGATGTTGTGGTGGTGTGCGCCGATGGGCCTGCTGAGGTCTGGCTTGGCGATGGTCAGGGAAGGTTTGAAGACAGCGCGGTGCGCCTTGGAGATGACATCGGCGCTTTCATGCTTTTGACCGCCGATGTGAACGGCGATGGTTTTGTGGATGTGTTGACCAAGGGCAGCGGCGCTTTTGGACACTGGTTGGGGCAGGGCGATGGGACCTTTGTGTTGGGGCCTGAGGTGGTGCGAAACAACATCGATGACCTGGTGCTTGAGGATCTCAACGCAGACGGCGTGTTGGACTTGTTTATGATGGGTCCTGGCGGGATTGACGTCCGCCTTGGGCGCGGTGATGGGACGTTTGCCAACGTCAACAACACTCCCAACCAAATCCTCGAAGATTATGATGGGATTGACGTGGCCGATTTTAACGGAGACGGGCACATGGATGCGCTGGCGGTGGGCAGCTTTGTCCCCGTTCTTTGGGTTGGCGATGGCAGCGGTCATTTTGAAGCGGTGCCCTTTGATGGGTTTGAGGTCTTTGGGCACGATGTGTTTTCTGGAGATTTCAACGGCGATGGGCGCCAAGACGCCCTCTTGATTGGTTTTCGTTCCACGAGAGTTCTTTTGGGTGGGCTCGTTCAATCGCGGACTTGCCCATAGAACGGAGCGCCTTAAAGTGAGCCCTGAAAACCAGGGGAGTAGATGTGCTTAAAAACCCTGCCAAAGAATTGTAGTATATCGTCTTTGGTAATGGCGTTCCAAGCAGCGTCCACAGCCTGTCTCATAAGCGCAGCTCCTTTGGGCTGAGCTTGACGGACAAGGGTCTTCATCTTGTTCCAGGCCATTTCAATAGGATTGAGGTCAGGACTGTAGCGCGACTGATGGAGCACGACATGACCGGCATCCTCAAGCGCTTTGATGGCTTCCTTGTTGTAGTGGATGTTGAGGTTGTCCCATATCACTACGCTGCGTGCTGGCAATGATGGTAGTAAACACTCTTTAACCCAGCTCACCCAGTCTCGCTCTGTCATCGCACGGTTCAAGAGTGATGCTGCGAGCATTCCACACAGTCCCATGGCTCCGATAAGCGTGTATCTCGGGGAGCGCTTGCGCACGGGAGCCCTGAGACGGCGACTGCCTCGTGCGTAGCCATAACGAGGTGCCATGTGGGTGTAAAAGGCGGTTTCATCAACAAAAACGAGCCTGTAGGAAGTGAAGTAAAGCAGCAGGATGAGGACCTTCTTCCAACATTCACGCTCGGTCTTGATAGCCCGGTCGTTCAACTTCGGACTGCGGCCCCCGTTTTTTTTCGACGCCAGCCTCGCTGACGCATCCGTCTACCAACGTTGCGATGGTTGATGGTGATGTCGAAATCGTCTTTGAGCTTTCGAGCCATTTGGACCCAGGTCATGAAGGGCTCGTCGGTGAGCCATTGGTCCATGTCCTCAAAATGTTCGGGCTTGAGCTTGTGAACGACGGTGTTGCCGGGGCGATGTCTTGGTTTGACGTCACCGGTTTCTCTCTCAAGGTGGACGTAGTCCTGCACTGTCCTCTTGGTGACGCAAAAGCGTTTTCCCAACGTCTCGTAGGAGCCTTCACCGTTCTTGTAGGCGTTGACAATTCGCCATCTGAGGTCTTCGCTATGTGATTTGGGCATTCTGGGCCTCCCCTTTGGTGTCAGCCCATCATACCATACCCCTGTGTGGTGATAACTTTCAGGCGTCCTGTTCTAGCTAGGCTGCACGTTCTCAACGTCGTCCTTCTATTTCCAGCCTTCACCGAACTTATGTGTGACGGATTTTTCGCCTCAAGGCTAAATATTTATGGATTTTATGCTACCATTTGTGGTGGTTGAGTATCCGTGCCCCAAAATGATGATGCCTGAATCAGTCAGGGGTCGTTAACTCCAGCGCAACTGTGTCGATGAGCCGGAGTAAATCCAGCAACTGCTCCCTAAGCTGGAGCCTTTCAGTGGTCGTCGCCGTGGTAGTCCGCATATCGCAGGTGTAGAATCTGCGACCGCTGTGCAGTGTCCACTTGAACCTGGCGCTTTGGATGGTAGAGACGAAAGTTGTCGTTGCTTCATCAATTTGAGGGAGCCCCAGATGTGAGCACTTTTCGGGGCCAGTGTTCAGCTTCAAGATTCCGTCTGATTTGATTGATAGGATGGTGCGCCAGCTCCCTCCTATCCGAGTTTTCATGAAGAAATTGCTCGGCTGTCGGACAGCCTCTGTGTGCTTGTACTGCGAGCGACGATTCCACAACTCCTTCGCCAACCACACACAAACAGCAGCGGCTTTGGGAGCTTGCGCTTCAACAGCCTCTCGGAATACGTACCATGCTCCGCCATTGGTCTGTCCTTGACCAACGCCCGTCAATGAGAGGCGCCGTGACCATTCAAAGAAGTTTTTGGCTTCAACGGCGCTGAGGGTTCCGTTCCCGTCATGGTCAAGCAACCGGAAGAGATGGTCTGAGAACGTGAAGAGCTGTTGGACCTCCAGATTTTGCCTGAAATCACCGCCTTGCGTGACGTCTCCGTAGATTTCGTAGAGGAGCGCCGAGATGTCTGCCTCTTGATCATCTTCGCCCTCTTCGAGCCCGTCGCTGAGTTGCAACAACAGCGACTGCAACTGGACAGCGCCGTGGCATTGGACGATGTGTTGCGAGACTTCCGGCCAACGGGTCTGCAACGCGACAAGCCCAATCAATGCAACACAATCTCGGTGATTCAACCACGGTGACGCAATCGGAGGCTTGTCCCCTCCAGTGGGATGTTCAGCGACACAAGAGAGCAGGTCCACGACATTGAGGAAGCGCTTAAACGCTCTTGGATTTGTCTGTGTGGCGATCTCGACCATTGGTCCCAACTCTCTGACCAAGTCAGCAGCTAGGGATGTTCGCTCGTTCTTTCGTGTGATGTGGCCGTGCAGTTTCCTCTCGAGGAAGGCTTGAAGCATTCCTGTGATGCGGTAGTCGCGCACTGGCATCTGAAACGGGACTTGGAAAATCTTGTGAAAAAAGGCGCTGACCTTCTCTCTGTCCGTAATGCCCAGCCTCTCTTTAACTCCTTCACGAACGACGTCATAATCACAAGCGATGACAAACACACAGTGGGGCACGTCCATGAAGTTTTTCAGCACTTCGAGCATGGCCACCGCTCGACCTGGTCGGATTCTATCCAGGTCATCAACAAAGACGATGAACCTGCCGAACCTCTTTCGAGACTTCTTTTTTGGGTCCCTATAACCACCTGCAATCCGCGCCACGAGTTTGGCAAACGTTGCCTTGATCGCTGCCAGGTCTTGGCGCTCCTGCGCCTTGGGCGAAGTCAGCGCAGACGCAGCGCCGTCAACAAACGTCGAGCCATCAACCACACCTTGAGTCGCCACGTTCGTGACCCCCACTGCTGTGGCCTTCCCCACCGCAGCAACCAACCCACTCAGCCGCGAGGCCAACTTCCACACTGGCCCGTCGTCATGCCCCTTCGCTGCTATCTTGGAGACCATATCTGACATCAAATGGAATCCCAGCAGTTGATCTTCGCCGATCGCGCCATACTGCCAGGTTTCAAATCGGAGAAAGTGGACAAGAGCTTCGCTGTCTTTTGTGTCCTGGTTGAGTTTGTTGATTTTCTCATGGACCATGTTCATGAGGCTGGTCTTCCCAGAACCCCACTCCCCTTGGACTCCCACAGTGAGCGGCGTTTCGCAGTTGGCGAGGAAGTTGGCCAACGCACCGGCGTAGTTGGCCAACCCAAGGTGATCCTCACTCCCTTTCGACCAGGGAATGTCAGCTTCAGCGAATTGTCCCATAAATCTTTATCTCCCTACTGAATCTTGGTGAACACGACGGGGCGCTTGCAGCCAGGACACCGATTGCTGCTCCTCGAAGATTTGCAGTTGTTGCAAATCTGGGCGTTGCATTTCGGACATCTCCAAAAGGGTCCCATCGGCGGCGAACAAGTTCTGGCAGTCTTAGCGTGGCATGTGAGCTTCTTTTTAGGCATCTAGACCTTCCTCAAAGTGGTTTAAACGGCCATGAGCAAAGCGGTCGTCAGGGCAAAACTTTCCAAGGGTATGCCTCGGTCCCTGGGGTTCCGCTTGCTTTCCACCTTTTGTATTCCTCTCTCATGCATGAGTGGCATGGCCGGTAGCCGGTCGCGATGGCGGTGTCTTTGTCAGCGAAGAACACGCGGTTCTTTTGGTAGGTGCCTTTTTTCAGGTAGCGCAAGGCTGTGGGGCAGTCCATCCGCCCGTAGACCTTGGTTTTTTTGTTCCCGCCAAGGAGGCCCTTGACCTCGCTGGTGTATGTGCCGTTGGGTCCAAGCAGTTTGTATGTCTTGCTCATGATGGTTGTGCTCCTGTTGCTCTTTGGTTTCGTTGGGTTTTCTTGTGTGTTTATGGTCAAGAGGTCTTGGTCACTGCGCACCAATCGCGGGCGCGGGTCATGCCGACGTAGAGGAGACATTTCTCCTGACGCTCCCAGATGAGCTTGTCGCCCGCGTCGCCTTTGCCGTTCCAGGGACGGGGAACAAGGTGAGCGCCGGCGATGATGACCCTGGGGGCCTCAAGGCCCTTGGAACGGTGGAGGCTGCAGAGGACGACCTTGTCTGTGCTGCTGAGTGACTCATGAGCGCCAAGGAGCTTGGGTGTGACGCCTCGTGTGCGGAGGCGGTTGGCCAGCCCTTCAAGCCAGGAGTTGGTGCGTGTGAGGATCAAGAGGGGCCACGCGCTGGCGTCCTGTTGGATTTGAGCGACGATCCAATCGGCTTCTTCTTCTGCGGATGGGAAGGAGCGACGGTCGGGCTGCGGCCCTGGGCGCAGCGAGACGTAGTTGTCGAGCACATTCAGATCGCCGTTGTCTTCGGTGTCGTCGAAGCTGATGTTGCGCACGACCGCGATGGCGGCTTTGCGAATGCCTTCGGTGGTTCGGTAGTTGCGGCGCAGGACGCTGGCGTTGCCGCGGACCTCGATGCCGCACCGCGAGAGCACAATGGGAGCCCGGTAGAGGCTCTGATAGTTGTCTCCGGCCACAAAGAGGCTGTTGGGGCGCGTTTTGCCTGTGGATGTGTCTCGGGTGAGTGCTGCCATGAGCCTGAGGTCGCCGGCGCTGACGTCTTGAAGCTCGTCGCAGATGACGGCGGCGTAGGGCGAATTAAGTTGGCCGGAGGTGATGAGCAAGGCTGCTTCTCGGGCCAGTGACGCGCCGTCGCCTCCGTTGCGGTGGGCCAGTTCTTTTTCAAAGGCATCGAGCACTCGCCATACTTTACGGCGAGCGACGCGGTCAATCCGGCTGCGGCGTCCTTCACGGCGAGTGCGCAGGTATTGGCTTTCGGTCCAGGCGCCGTTGCGGGCCAGGACGTGTTCTCGCTCGGCTCTGTAGAAGCTCTCTGGGCGCCCCAAGCCTTCAAAGCGCATGGCCTTGGACCAACAGGCGTTGAGGATGTCGTCTTCGAGGAACATGGCGGGCTTGGAGGCCTGCTTGAGGATGCTCTGGGCGACCTGCGTGATGGTTTGAACTTCGATGCGTTCGAGGAGCTTGGGGTTGTCGATGCAGAGCAGCTCCAGGCTGCGCTTGAGTTCTTTGGCCAACACCCGGCTGAAGGTGGTCAGGAGGATGGGGCGAGCGTCGATGGGTTGAAGACGTTCGGCCAGATAACGGGCGCGGTGGAGGGCGACGATGGTTTTGCCGGTGCCGGGGCCTCCTGTGACTTTGTAGGCGCCTTTGGTTTCGAGCTTGACCAGGCGCTTCTGGGACGGATGCAGGAAGGTCTTCCACGTTTCGAGCGGTTGGTTGAGGGCGGCCTCCAGCAGCGCATCATCGGTGGGAGCCAACCAGAAGTCGGCGGAGTTGATGTTGGCTTTGAGGACTTCGCTCAGGGGCGCTTCGGTTTGGGGCTGCACTTCAGGCGCCGCTTGGGCCTTTTGGGCGTCGTTGAAGGCGCGCACCAAGTGCTGGAGGTCGCCGGGATCGGTGGAAAGACCCAAAATGGCCTCTGCCAAGTGCTCTTTGAAGCACAGGAGGAGGTCTACGAGGGCATTTTCATTGGGAATCCGGCGCAGGACCGCGGCGACCCCTGGCGTGAGGTCAAAGTGGTGGAAGGTTTTGTCTGGGACACTCGCCAGTGGCCCAGGAAGGGCGAGTTCGTCTTCCTGCTTTGAGCCGACGCCTTGTTCAATGGCTGTGCGCAGGAGACGCACGACTTTGCCGATGCGCACAACCCGATGGCGCGCGGCCCATTGGTAGGCTGCATCGTGGGGGCCGACGTGGAGCAAAATCAGCGTGTCGCCATCCCGTTTGCAGATGACTCGAAAAGCCCCTTGGTTGACGCCAAAGGCGTGGAAGGGCAAGCCTTCCAATTTATGGAGGTGAGAGGACTCGTGGCCGCGTTGCAGCTTGAGCACCGCTTTGGTCACGTGGGCTTGCTTTTGATGACCAAGGCCAACCAGTGACTCCTGGTAAGACTGGGTTAACGCCAGTTCAAAGCGTGTCATGGGTCCTCCTGAACGTCGTCGTTGGTGGGCGCAGAGAGGCCAAGGAGCTCAAAGACCTTGTCGGCGGCCTCTTGAGCCCAGGTGGCACCCTGGGTTTGGACTTGCGCCACGCGCCAGCCATTGTTTTTGAGCAGTTTGGCTTCTTTGTCCGTCAAATCGAGGCCCAGACCCAAACGGGCTTGGGGCCAGGCCAACTCCAACTGGACGTACTGACGAAATTCTGGCTCGTAGCCAATTTCGGGTTCGGCCTTGGCCTGCGCCAAAGCAGACACCAAATCGACCAGCTCGGGGATGACCAGTTCGAGCTTCTCTGCCAGCCAGTCGGCGTGACCAAGCTCTTGGTGAGGACCTGCGAGCACCGGCTCAACGTGTCTGCATGGGGTCACTGTCTCCAACAACGCCTGCGCATAATAGGCAAGCTGGCGCTGGTAGACTTTATGCAGTTCGGAACCCGTGGGCGGCAGGTGACTCTTCCAGTCCACCACCTTCCAGCGAGTTCGGCCTGGATCGACTGGGAAACAAAGGTCGATCCGTCCGGCGACGACAAGGCCGCGTTCGGGGTATGCAAAAGGAACCTCTCTCCACAACTCAGGGGCGCGGCGCGCTTCATCGATGATGGGCAACTCCAGCAAGCGCAGAATGACCTCCTGGCAGCGCTCGACCACTTCTCCCTGAACCCCAACGACGGTGGCGAAAGCTTGCGTCAACTCGGGCACCAGCGCGCGGAGTTCATCATCGGGCCTGGTCAGGTCGAGGTGCTCCATCACACGGTGCACCACATCACCTCCCCGTGGACCAACCCCACCGCCTTCCATCTCAACCATCTTGCGCATCGTCAGGTTGCCCACGCTGCGCCATCGGCTTGAGCTGCGGCGGCTGGCCGTGACCAACTCCAAATGCCCGCGCTGTCGCTCCTCACCCGTGGGGTCTCCGCCCACAAGTGTTTGCGCCAAAAGCTCATCGACCTGCAGGTCCAACCCAGGAAAGGTCGACTCATCATAGGCCACAGGCGGCAAAAGGTGCCCCATAAAGGTGCGGACCTGCACGCCTTCGGCCACATCGTACACCGTCGCGTGACCATCCTCAGTCGCAGGCCCCAGACCGCGGTTCACATCCGCCTCAAACAAGGCCTTGGATGCTTTGCTCCGCACCACGACCAGCTGGTCTCTGGCGCGGGTGGCGGCCACATACATCCACCGACGCCGCTCCTCGCGGTTCTCTCCTTTCTCTGCCTCCTCAAAATCAGTCCAGCCCGGCGGCACGATGGTCTTGCTGGCAATGGCCGCCAAAGCATCCTCACCGCCTCCCCCCATCACCGTGGCGCTTTGCACCGAGGGGGTTTTGCGACTGGCGCAGACCACCGCCACCACCGGCGCCTCAAGCCCCTTGGCCTTAAAGTAAGTCATGACCCTAGCGGCCTGGTTGTCATCGTCCACAACAGACAGGTCTTCGGTCCCGCTGCCTGCCTCCAAGCTCAGCAGCGCCTCCAACACCTCCGTCGACGACCTAGTCCGCGGCTCCAGCTGTCGAATCAGCGTCTTGAACTTGTCCAGGTTGGCCAACGCACTCCAACGGCGTTTCATCAGCGACCAAATGGCCGTCGCCCCCGTGTGGGTCAGGACCTCATCCAACAACTCCACCCAGGAATGCTTGTGGCGCTCCTTATGCAACCGTCCCAGGAACTTCAGCGCCTCGCCAGCGGCCCCTGGAGGCTGCGACGGAGACAAACTGGACCACGACCCTCCCGCCGCCCGGTGCCGGACAAGCTCAGCGTGTGAGATCCCAAAGAGCCCCCTGAGCGTGCACACAGCCGCTTCGCTGTCTTGTGGCTCATCAATGACACGCATTGCGGCCAGGGAAAGCCGAATTTCATCGCGCTTAAAGAAGCTCTTGCCGCCCTCAACAGTGCACTCAACCCCCGCCAGAATCATTCGCTCCTGAATGTCAGGGGCTTTCGTCCAAGAAGGCACAAGAATCAGCAGGTCACGGTCCTCAACAGGGCGCATCCCCCCACGCTCTTTATCGTACACACGAGCCTTGCTCGCCTTGAGCGCACAAAAGTGTCGCACCAGAGCGTCGATCTCGTCCTGCCCCTGCTCCACCTGAACCTGCACGACAGGGTCAAGCTCGGCTGCGCTCCTTTCGGCGCGTTGGGGCTGAAAATCAGGCAACTGAGCGAAGGTATGATTGACCCAATTGACGATCCCAGGGACCGAACGGAAGTTGCACTCCAAGGCCAAAGCGTGACCCTGACGCGCAATCAGCCCCTGAAGGTTCCGCCACACCGCCACGTCCGCCCTTCGGAAGCGATAAATGGACTGTTTCGGGTCGCCAACCGCAAACAACTGCCCTGCAACCGGCGCCCCAGAGTGCCACGGCCCCTCTTGCGGTTCAGCGCGGGTCAAAAGAGCAGCCACTTCGGCCTGGATGGGGTCTGTGTCCTGAACTTCGTCGATCAAGACGACCTGATAACGCGCCGAAAGCCGCCGACGCGCCTCAGTGCTGCCCAAAAGCAGCTCACGGGATCGAAAAAGGAGGTCCGAAAAGTCTGCCTGAGCATTGTCCAGCCTCGCCGCTTTAAACGCCGGCAAGTAATGCCCTCTGAAATCGTCGTTCAACGCCCTATGAATTTGCTCTCCAATGCAAGTCTTCCAGCGAACTTGCCAAGCCATAAGAGACTTCACAGCGTCCAACAGAGCTGTCTTGGCACCACTGGCCCAATCCCCCGCTCGACCCGCTCGCCCCACCTTAGGGACGTTGTATTCCATCGCCGCAAAAACGCTCGCCTCGCCTTCCAGCGCCAGAAACTCCTTCAAACGCTCCGGCACAGGCACAACCTTCGCGTAAAGCTTGCACGTTTGGGGCTTGAGACACTGCCCCATCAAGCCAACAACCTCACCCCGGATTGTCTCAAGCTCATCCAGCGCGATCTCCAAGTCCACCGACTGGGCATCTGCGACCCAGGGCTCCAGATCCTGGTTGGCCAAGAGGGTGTCCACCAACGTCCGGACTGAAATCCCATTAAACGGAGCCTCATCCAGCGCCCAGCGCCTCAACAGGAGGCCCCAGCGAGGATGGCGATCATTAAAATCAGCCCTCCAGGCCTGGTACACACTCTCAAGCGCAGCCGACCCTTGAATGCTGGCCACTTCGGTATCTGGCGCCCACCGAGACTCCAAAGCCTCTTGGAGGAGCAAATCCTGGCAAAAGCTGTGGATGGTCGACACCGTCAACTCACCCAATTGCCCAATGATCCCCTCCAAAAGAGCGACCTTGGCTCGGTCTCCCGCCTCAGCGGCCTCACTCAAGCGCACCTCAAAGGCATCCCGGCTGCGGGACGCAAGCTCATTGGCAGCGGCACGGGTAAAAGTAATGGCAGCGATGGCCCTTGGAGGTACGCCAGCCAGAAGATGCTGAACCAGACGATCAACAAGGACACTGGTCTTGCCCGCGCCAGCTCCGGCCGAAAGGGCAATGGACTCTGAAACCTGGCCAATGGCCTGTTGACGAACTGCTTCATCGGCAGGGGTTGTCATCGTTGTCATGGCTTAAACCTCCCAAGGATGTCCCGAGTCACCTCTTGAGTCATCTTCGACGCCGCCTTGCGCTCTCGCTCCAATGCAAAGGGGTCTCCTTCGTCGGTTGATGGCCACCAGCCAGCCTGAGCGCGCTCCAGGGTGTGCTTCAGCGTCTCCACAAACTCTCCCTCAAAATGATCCACGCTCTCCGAACGCTGCGTCCCGTCCATCCCAACAAAAGCAACGTTCTTCACAGACCGCCCTTCTTCCTTGAGGGAGAGGGCTTGAGCCACGGCGCCAAAGACATGAGTGTCAGACAGCTTTGGCTTCTTGCTCGCGTCCTTTGAACGCAACACCACCAACTGCTCCGCATCCAACAGGTCTTTGTGACCCGTCACCGACGCCTCAACATCAGGCAAGGCCCTGGGTGTCGAACCATCCACGCCTTCCAAAAGAGCGGCTTGCCCCAAAGAGCCCATGCAACACTGGTAAGCCTCCCTCCCCTCATAGCGCCACAGGGACTTCTGAGCCTCACTGTCCACAGCAAGATGCTGCGCCATGGCATCCACCCGGGCATCCCAAAGCGCCTGAAAGCGGCTCTCCAGCGTCCCCTCCGAACCCTTCACGGCCTCCTTCAACAAATCCAAGGCCTGATACCTGATCCCAGACTGGGACACATCGTACTTGGCCTTTCCAAGGCTCGAAGGTTTGCGGACCTTCAACAGGTCGCGCAACAAGAACTCCGACGGATTCTTCACCATCCGAGCCATCTTCCTGATGCTCAGCGACACCGCCCCACCAAAGTCCTCCTCAAGCAACTCATTGGGCACCAAGCCCGTCCACTCGTCGGGCACCGCATCGGGCACCGTACGCAAACGGTCAATTGAGCGGTGAAGCATCAACAGGCGCCTCGCCGAAGGCAACGACGCCAACACACGCAGCGTCTCCTGCGGCGACTCCATCGCCCGAACAACCAAGTGCTCACCAGCGCCCAAAGCCGACTCGGGGGACTCGGCCAAAGGACGACTGCGGCTGCCCTCCTTTTGCATCAACCGACCAAGCTCGGCGTAGCGCACGCGCCGGCCCATCAAAGTGGCCAACACCCCCATCAAAAGAGACCCAGGCAGCCTCGGCGTCCCCTCCAACATGTCGATTTGGGGACAAGACAACCACAGATAACCATCCGCAGCGGCGACAATCGCACCAAGACGGCGCTTCTCCACTTCAATCATCTGGTCCGAACCAACCAGTTGCCCCCCCTGCTGGACCAAGCACTCAATCATGGTGTCCGTCAGCAACGGATTTTCACCCGGCTTTCTGGGAAAACGCTCTTCCGTCATCCCCGTCACACACACCAGGTCAAAACTCCCGCCCAACAAGCCCATGGGAGGCACAATCCTGACAGCAGGGTGAGTCAAACTGCCCCGCAAAAACTGGGTGCTGGCCAGCTCCTCTCCAAAAAGCCTCGCCGCCGCATCAAGCGAAATCCGCACGTCAATGTCGCCGTTGCCCCACCCATCAAGCGCCTTCAACACGCGCTCCAGTTCAGGCCCAGGACGCCACCAACGCTCCATAAAAGAGCGCCAGGCCCTGGCGTGCTCACCCAATGTCCCCTCTTGAGGGAAGCTCTGCATGCTCTCGTGCAGGTGCCCCATCGCGTCGAGCAAACTCTGGGCAGCGTTGGTGGTCCGCTCGTCCTTGGCCTCGACAGCCTTGCGGTGGCTGGCGACCAAGTGGTCCATGATGGCATCAAAACCACGCCGCCTTGGACAATCTCGCAACAGCGACCGCCACCGACCCCGACCCGACCGAGGCAACCCCATGATTCCCGTCTGAGTCAGCAAGGCATACCAGGCCTGCACCGTATGCTCGCCCTGCGCAATGGCCACCGCCAGATTCAAGCTCCGGGCACAAGGAACGCGGGCCAAAGAAGACGCCGTCAACCAGGTCGCAGGGATGGAGGCTTTGGCAAGCTCGCTCTCCAAAATCTCAGCGCCATCGGAGTTGGGCAGCACAATGGCGATTTTATCCAGCGCCATGCCCGCATGAATGGCGCTTTGGACCACTCGCGCAACCGCCGACATCTCACGCACCTCATCGGGGGTCGAAACAGGCCGCACCGTCCCGTCTTTCGACGCGCAAGGCACCAAAGCTGGGGTAAAAAGCCTGCCTTTCAGGTGCCCCAGGTCGCTAAACACCGGAGAAACCTCAATCACAGGCGCCGTGCCTGCGGACAAACGCAAGCCCCACGGAGCGGGCTCCAGGTGCTCAAGCGGTGGCAAGGCCACGCGCGTCACCTTCTTGCCCTTAAACCAAGCCTGCAGCACCTTAAAGCTGCCCGGTGAAAGCACGCTGTCTCCAAGGACCACAACGGCCTCGACCTTCTGGCAAGGCAATGAGGTGTTGCTTTGGGCCTGCAAGAGCGCTTCATCTTCCAACTCGGTCTGTGAGAACAAGCGCTGGGCACGGCGAGCCTCTACAGACCGCTCCATGATGGCAGCCAGGAGCTCGAAGCGTTCTCCCAGAGAGTCTTGTCCGGCCACAGCCTGAAGCATCGCAGCATCAACACGACCCGCCTGAAGCTCTCGAAGCGCGCTCTGAATCGGTCCTCGCCAGCCCGGCATTGAAAGGGTCTCTCCATGGCGACCCAAAACCCCTTCTTCAGCCATCAACGGCACATTGGCATGCAACCAGGCACCCAACCACCCCGAAGGTTCTGGCAAAAGCCCCCGGCGCATCAACGCCAACGTCCCCAGGTCACCAACGACCTGGTCTGGCGTCAGAAAGTCCACGTGGATGAACGCCTTATGGTCGCCCAAAACACGCCGAACTTGCTCTCCGTTGGCCCTGGAGGGGACCAAAAAAGCCACCCGCGCCAACGGGTCCCCAATTTGACGCCTCGCATCGTCAATGGCCCTGCTCACCGCCTCGCGCAAAGACATCGCCTTGAGTTTCAAAGACGCTCTGCCCCACATGAAACCTCCTAAAACGCACCACACAATGTATTAAGAAACACCGATACCGGACCATTTATCCTAAAAATCCCTGTCAAAGCAACAATGGTCGCGAAATCTCCGTCTAAGATAGGACCGCAACACGCCCGACCCTGCGAGCGGTTGGGTTTGGACTCTTAGGCAGCGGGTTTCGCGCCGCTGACCAGGATTTCAAAGCCTTTGGAGGTCAACGACACCGAAGCCTCCCAGACAGCAGCCACATCGTGCGTGTCGTACTCATCAATCATCAAAACCCCTGACTCAATGAGCTTGCCTTTTGGTCCCAGGGTTTCGAGCAGCCCAAAGCGACCTTCCAGATCCAAGTCGCACACGTCGGCGATGGCGCTGAGGTTGGTGCTTGACCACGCAAACGAGCGAATGAGCCCGGCCATGATGTCCTGTAAATCGAGGCCAAAAGCGGGAGCAATGGCCATCAGCAAGATGGTGGACTCGAGGGGCGAAAGCTCCAACTCGCGTTGCAAGACAACCAGCGGCAGGCATTTTCCCGCGCTCAGGGTCATCGCAACGCGGTCATCGACCTCCTTGCGGGTGGCTTGCTCGTGGCGCTGCAGCCACCCCAAACGCGCTTTTGTCTCTTCGCTATCATGGTGCTTGTTCTCTTTTTGGTAGGCTTGCCGACGACAGCGGGCGCTGAAAGCGCGCAGCTCATCTTCCAGGTGCTGCACCCCATTCTTGTAAATCCCAAACGCCGCGCACTCTTCACTTTGGATGTTCATGTCCATCTCCTTGGGTTAATGTTTCTTACCGACACCTGGGTAACGCCAATCTCTCCAAATCTGAGCCCCTTTTTTTGATTTTTGGACATTTCACTGCCAGCCGACCAGCGCGAAAGACCTTCACAGACAACCTCTATGGGCGTAACGAGGGACAAAACATTCGCCGCCAGGAAACCTGCTGATGCTCGCGAGCGCCCCCAGCCAACTCAAGCCTCACCCCTTCGCAGACCTACTGCCGCTGCTCCAAGGGGATGCATTCGAACGCCTCGCGGCGAACATCAAGGCCCACGGGCTTCAAGTCCCCATCGTCCTCTTTGATGGCTTGGTCCTCGATGGCCGAAACCGCCTCAGAGCATGCCTGCGAGAGGGGGTGGCGCTACGTTTTGAGGTGTTTCAAGGAAGCAACGACGCAGCCCTGGCCTACGTCTTGAGCCTCAACGTGACCAGGAGGCACCTCTCGACGGTGCAGAGGTCGGTGTTGGCGCTTAAGCTCTTGCCGTTAGAGGATGGTAAAGCTGCGCAACGCATGAAGGCAGGAGTCCGAACGCACCAGGTCCCCGGCCTTCCAAAGGCGAAGCCATGGCGCTGGCCGGCAAGCGGGTTGGGGTCTCCAAAGAGAGCGTTCGACAGGCCAAGCGCATCTCCAAACACGCCCCCGACGTGCTCCAGGCCATGTCCATCGGGTTGCTGCGGTCCATGGCAGAGGCACAGCGACTGGCTCAAACACCGGCTTCGTTGCGCCCCACCGTCATCCAACACCTGCAAAAGCACGGCGGCCGAGTGTCCAAGGCGCTCCTGGCCATTAAGAAGCAGAAAAACGCCCCAAACCAAGACCCCCCACGCCAACCTCAAAGGATAACAACCACAAAAGGTGCTCGGCTCATTTACGGCATCCACGTCATCGATGCGCTGCGCGAACTGCCTGAGCAGTCCATCCATTGCGTCATTACATCACCGCCCTACTGGGGTGGTCTGCGAGACTACGGAACACCGGCCGTGGTTTGGGGAGGCGACCGCGATTGTGCCCATGAATGGATTCAATCAAAAGGCGAGTCTTCGAGGTGCGCCCTTTACGGCGCGTGGAGAGGACAGTTGGGGCATGAGCCCACCGTTCAACTCTATCTAGACCACATCGTGGCTGTATTTAACGAGCTGCGGCGCGTTTTGCGTCCAGAAGGGACCACGTGGCTCATACTCGGAGACAGTTATGTCACCCCAGCGTCAGCCCATGCCCAGTTAAAGGCCAAAGACCTGGCGCTGGTGCCTCACCGTGTGGCCATCGCTTTCCAAGAAAGTGGCTGGTGGGTGCGCCAAGACATGGTCTGGTCCAAAACAAACCCCACACCGGAACCAGTCACTTCCAGACCGACGCGCTCCCACGAGTACGTCTTCCTTCTGACCCAAAGCCCATCGTAATTCTACGACCAGGACGCCATCCGAGAGCCGTTCGCAGATGCTCGCCCCAAGCTCGACACCAGACCGCGTCAAAGACAAATCGGCGGCCGCGTGGACGGATTTTCACGACCACACGGCATCAGCGCCAAACCCCACAAAGGAGGCCGCAACAAGCGAAGCGTCTGGACCCTCCCCACCCAACCGTTTGCCCAGGCGCACTTCGCCACCACCCCCACCAAGCTCATAAAACCTATGGTCCTGGCGGGAACATCGGCACAAGGAGCGTGTGCATCTTGCGGCGCTCCTTGGACCCGAATGGGAGATGATTGAAAGCCCTCTTGCCAGTGTGGTTCCAGCCAAACCAGGGCTTGTACCGTGCTGGACCCCTTCAGCGGAGCTGCGAGCGTTGGGGTTGTGGCCATCGAGACAGGACGACACTACATCGGCATAGACCTACAAGCAGACTACCTACCGCTCGCCAAGGAGCGCCTACGCGCTCAACGCCAACAGGACCCTTGAGACCGGAGAACTCGTCACCCACTACGACTAGGCTCGTCACAATCGCACTCAACACCCGCATGAATGCGTCAAGTCGGCCAAAAATCTGAGACCGATTCCTCGAATTATCTTAACCACAATGGTTCAGACAGGTTTTGAACTCGTGAATGTTGGGAGCATCGAGGTCGGAACTGACGGGGCCGAATAAAGTAGAAGTCAGCAGCGGCGACTACTTAAAAACCTGTCCAGAGTAACCCCTAATAGAACGGGACGCTTGTAGGTTGACATCTTATTTGACCTCATCCACGTCGTCTGTGACGGAGTTAGTTCGGTGTAAACTCAAACGCGCTCTGTTCTAATCGCTAGTAAAGAACATTTGACTTGCGATTGCCACTGGTAAAGATTTCGTTACTAGCCGCAGCCGTTAGGCATGTGACCTTTACCAGCGAGCGCACCATGTCGAAACGAGAGACGGGAAGATACGAGAACACGTCCGCAGGCGGCGAAGAAGTTCGGGCTTTCATACCCCACCCGCTGCCTCCAACCAACCCGCCCATTGTCATAGAGGGCAAGCTGGCGCAGCGCGTGCGTGTCGCGGAGCAGGCGCTCGCGCGACTCGAGTTGGCTGGAGAGATGGTGCCATCAATCGATTGGTTCATCTATGCCTTTGTGCGCAAGGAGGCTGTGCTCTCGTCTCAGATTGAAGGGACACAGGCAACACTCTTGGACCTCCTCAACTACGAAGCCCAGGAGAGTGAACGGCGTGATGTTCCGCCCAACGCTGACGTCGAGGAGGTCTGCAACTACCTCGACGCGCTGACCTTTGCACGCGAGCAACTCACCGCTCCATCAGGGCTGCCGCTGTCGATGCGCCTGCTTAACGAGACCCATCAGATCCTACTTCGAGGAGTTCGTGGCGAGCACAAACAACCAGGCAAAGTCCGCCGCAGCCAAAACTGGATCGGTGGTAGTCGCCCAGGGAACGCAGCGTACGTCCCCCCACCCCCGAACGCACTCCCGAAGGTGCTCTCAGCGTTCGAACACTACATCCACGCCACCGAAGACGCATTACCGCCTCTGGTCCGAGCGGGTCTGCTCCACGTACAATTCGAAACCATCCATCCGTATCTCGATGGCAATGGCCGCATTGGTCGCTTGCTCGTAACACTGCTCTTCGAACACTGGAGCCTACTCACGCGTCCGCTGCTCTACCTGAGCCTATTCTTCAAGCGCCACCGACAGGAGTATTATCGCCGCCTCAATGCTGTGCGTATCACCGGTGACTGGGAGGCGTGGCTGGATTTCTTCCTTGACGGCGTTGCGACCATCGCCAACGAGGCCGTCAACACCTCGCGCAACCTATTCACCTTGGTGACCACGGACCGACAGCGAGTCATCCACCACACCGGCGTCAACCTGCTCGCCGTGCAACTCTTTGAGCGGCTTCCGAGCAAGCCCATTGTGACCGCGCCATGGGTCATTGAGACCATGGCGACGACAAAGCCCACCGCGAACCGCGCCATCAAAGCGCTGGAGGCTTCTGGTATCCTCGTGGAGACGACTGGAAAGAAACGTGACCGCGTGTACGCGTACCAGGCATACCTCGACCAACTGCGCGCGGGAACTGAACTTGGCGATGAAGGCGGACCTCAGCACCTTGAAGGCAATACAATCACAAGCCTTTGAGCCCCCAGCACAAAACTATCACAACTTAAGATATCGATAGAAAGTCGCCCTAGATATACCCAGGTTTGAGCAAATCTCATCGATGCTGACCGAAGGGTCTTTATGCATCGACTTGGCCATGCGCACTTTTGGGTTCGTCGCGTCAATGGCCTTCCGCCCCCCTTTACGCCCCCTCGCCCGAGCAGCTTCCAGCCCAGCCTTCGTCCTCTCCCGAATCAGCTCGCGCTCAAACTGCGCCAGCGCGGCAAAGATATGAAAGACAAGCTGACCGCTGGGCGTGGTCGTATCAATGACCCCATCGGAGAGTGACTTGAAAGCCACACCTCGGGCTTGAAGCTCCGTCACGATTTGAACCAGGTGGACCAAAGAGCGCCCCAATCGGTCAAGGCGCCACACCACCAAAGTGTCCCCTGGCTCCAACGCCTTCAAACACGCATCCAAACCAGGCCGCTCGGTTCGCGCGCCCGAAGCTGTATCATTATATATGTGAACGCAACCTGCTGCTTCGAGTGGATCCAACTGAGCGTTCAAATCCTGCTTGGACGTTGAGACGCGCGCATAACCCAGCATTTTCCCCATCCCTGGCCTCCTTCATTGCTCAAAGCCGCTCATGGGTCGCAACTTTGTCTCAATATCCATCGCAGAGATGAGTATAAGGCACTTTGAAACTTGAGACTATTAAATGAGACAGAATGGTGTCGGGGAAAACGGGCCCAACCAATCAGCGATGGTTGTTCGCATAAAGTCTCATCAAACACCCGTTTTATGACACACTGAACAACTATAACCAGGGACACGACAACCAATGGGCACAAGTCGCGACCAATGGTGATACAGCACAGCCGAAATCATAAGTAACTGGGCAACGAGTCGGCATTCATGGCTCCAGGCAGAACGGAGAGAATGAAAGAAATGGAATCGTCAGTAAGGAATCGTTGAGCAAGGAACTGTAGGGCAACGTTTTGGAGGCGAAGGTGATCGGCAATTAGGACCGACTGTAGTGCCCCCCGGAAATCAAGCCAATGTTATGGTTTAACGTGACCTGAGATGATTCTTTCGCAACGGGGTTGAGTCAACAAGCTCTTCGTCCACACCCTTGCTCCCCTTTTGGGTGAGGAGCAAGGTCGTAGCCTTCGAGCAAACCAAAGCCCCAAAGGATGTCATTTCAAGCCACCAGCAGCGTTGGAGCCACATCGTTTGGGGAGCGGTAGCCCAACGACTGATGCGGCCTCTCTTCGTTGTAATAGCGTATCCAGTTTGACACGATCTTTCTGGCCTCGCAGAAGCTCTTGAATCGTTGGAGCCAAACGCATTCTTCTTTGAGACTCCTGAAAAACCTCTCGATCATGCCGTTCTGACGAGGCGTGTAGGGCGTTATGAACTCCTGTTCCAGCCCAAAGTCATCGCAGGAACGCCGGAAATCACGACTTTGAAAGATTAAACCGTTGTCGCTCCTGAGAACTGGACGTTGGTCCGAGCATTTCAATAGCGTCCCGAACCTGGCCAAGCACGCGTCTTCAAGCGCAGCGACTGCTTCTTTGGCTCTTCCCCTCAATCCCATGTGCCAACCAACCACTTGTCGGTCATGGCAATCAATGATTGCTATCAGGTGCCCCAATCCATCTCTGCCGCAATCAAAGCTGGTCGCGTCGATGGCCCATCGTTGATTGCTGGCCTTTGTCTGGCTTGGCATCGCATCCGCTCTTGGCCGAGGTCGCTGCCTGAGCGTCTTAACTTGAAGACGGAGCTCTTTGCAGAGTTTGTGGACTCTCTTTTTGTTGACGAAGAAGCCTTCTTTGAACCGCACAAGAGCCCAAAGTCTACGATAACCGTAGGTCGGAAACTCCAAAGCGAGCTCTTTGAGCCGACGTGCAAGTTGAAAGTCTACAACCACGCAGGATGGCTTTGAACGCTTTGGTGTGGGGTCTTGAGCGCTTCTCCAAAACGAGGAGCGATTGACGCCAAGGACACGACAGACGCGGCGTTGGCTGGCGTTTGGGACGACCTTCAGGACTCGTCGGACGTCCCCAGGGAGAAAGGGCGATACGGTTTGATGGCCTCCTTGAGAATGTCCATATCCATGACCAGCTCACCGACTTTCTGCTTCAAGCGCTTGTTTTCGCTCTCAAGCATGGCTTGCTCATCGCGGGGCTTGGTTCTCAAGCTGTTCTCAGCTCCAGCCAGGAAGCGGTCGTACCACTCTTGAATCTCGCTCGGCTTGAGGCCGTGCTGACGGGCAGCTTCACGAACAGTGGTCTGGCCTTTGATGATCTCCAGGACCAACGCAGAACGCCTCTTTGCGGTCCAGCGCTTGATGTTTTCGGGCAACTTCTCGCTCATTGGAAACCTCCTGCACAACGGGCTTCTTATCCTATCATGACCGTTGGCTTATTGGTGGCTTCACTTCTCAAGGGGGCACTATACGACGATCAAGTGTGTCTGGCTCGACAAAACGGACATGGGCACTCAACTGGCAAGCAAACCGACTAACTTTTTAATCGGTCTTACTTTTTGGGCCTGGACAACCCAGACTTGGACCTGAGCATTTGGGTGCTCAGGACGAATGCACTCGACCTTTTGGAGCAGCTCCTTTTTAAAAGCCTCCTGAGCCTCGGGGTCGGCTTTGGAGGAGCGAGGGCGGGGACTCTGTGGAGTCCAGCCCGTCTTTCTGAAATACCTCCAAGCGGTCACAGGATGAACCGTTTCTCCAGTGCGCTCGATAATCCATTGGGTGACTTTTGAACTATTTCAGATGTCATGGTCGAATGGAGGGGCCTTGAGGGCGGCTTTGAGGCCATTGATGCCCTCATCGTCAATGACGGGGTCAATGCCGCCTTTGGCAAGTTTGCGCTGTTCAAGGACAGACTCAGGCCCCTTTTGATTGAAGCGCCAGACGAGCTCTTGAACGGTTTGAGAATGTCGTCCAACGAGTTTGGCGACCTCGGTGGTGGGCATGCCCGTGGAGATAAGCCACAAGCAATGCCAGCGCTCTTTCTCTAAGAGTCTTTGACCTCCTTGTAGCAGGTCTTAGAACGGAGCGCGTTTGGATTGACACCGGCTCAACTCCGTCACAGACAGCGTGGATGGGATTAAAGAAGGTATCAACCTATAAGCGTCCCGTTCTAAACTCTTCTTCGCTCAAGTGTGCTTCGAGCTTCATTCGCCTTACCATTGCTCGCCTCCTCTCTTGACGAGCTTGGTATAAGGGCAGAAAACGCAAGTGGGTATAATACCTGCAAACTCGCGAGTAGGTGTTCCGGTCAATCTACGTACAAAGACCAAACACGTTCTGCGTATTCGATCACAACACCGCTTAAAGCGGTGTTGAGAGAATCTGAGTCCCTTCTTATCCAGTCACCTTGAAGACCTTCTCCCGATACAAGGACAGTGTATGGCTTTTGTGTACGCTCTCCATCTAGTTTGACAACAACCACAGCTCCTTCGCTTCTCATACGTTCCAGAATCGGCCATACAGACTCTATGCTGCTCCATTCTTGGCCAGGCTCTATCGACAACTCAGAACAAATCAAACTTAAAGCATCAACTTCCTGCACTAAAACCCCCTTAATGCGCTTGCTATGTCATTAATGTCACTGAGTTCGCCTGTCGCAACATCGTGGATGATGCGCCGTGTGGCATCGTCACTTACTCCTGTCGTCACACCATTCCTGGATTTAAGCAAGTCCAGCACTGCATGCGCAGTTCTCTTATTTCCATTATCAAACAAGTGTCCTTTAGCAATCCCTCTCACGACCACCGCTGCTTTGACATAAAACCCTTCATAACGTGATGCATTTGCCAGAACAGAGCTGGGATGACCGTTCAGTGCATTTTTGCCACCAAAAAGGCGATTAATTTCACTGATCTCGTCTGCTCTGACTCCCCAAGCAAACCCACCAAGCTCTGCAGCGCCCCTCGTTGTTCTCGTCATTCCAGGTGCAGCATTCGAAGCCTTATTCAGCATTGATACCGAATGAGCTCCATCTGATGCTTTATCTGCGGCCTCAATAGTTCCTTTCAGAACTTTGCGACCGGTACCGAGCCCAGGTACAAAAGGCAAAGCTAGACCAACTCCATCCAAAAATAGATTGAGTATATTATCTCCCAAATTGTCACAGTCGCGTAGAATGTTATCGTAAATCAGAGCCCCGACCGAATAAATTAAAAAGCCTATATCTGCGACCGTTTCTACCGCCAATCCAGAAGGATCAATGCCGTTAATGGGATCATTGGCAACATAGGCGTAGAAGTTGGTGTCACCACCAGCCAAACCAATCGGGTCTTTGCCAGTCCAGCGTCCAATTTCAGGGTCATAGTCTCTGTACCCAAACCGGGTTAGACCAGTCTCTGGGTCAAAGAGCCCACCAGCAAAACCAAAGGGCATGGGAAAGTCGGCGCCCATGCTGTCTTGAAGGACATGGCGGGTCCCGAAGGGATCGTAAGCGAACTGCTGGACGACCTGCCCATCAGAGACCCGCACCACCAGGCGCACGCTGCCACGCCAATCATTGACCAGGCGGTAGGATTCACGCTCAGAGACCTGGTTGTTGGCATCGTACTGGTAATGCACCAGCATGCTGGGCACATGACCGTCAGCGGCGTAAATGAAGCGGGCCACAATGCGGCCTTCTCTGTCGAGCTGTGCGGCGGGCGCGAAGGTATTTTGGTAGAGCCAGTATTGATGGTCACCTTGCACAGGCTGACCGTTCACAAACTTTTGCCGACCAATGCGGTTGTTGTGTGCATCGACCTGGTAACGGACCTCTACACCACCAGGCAACACGACAGACTTCAGGTTACCCATCAAGTCGTATTCAAAGTGCCTTGTATCGGCGTTATCTGTTTCTCTACGCAACAGCCGACCCATTGGATCGTACTCGTAGCTGTGCTGGCCATGGGTCAGCAGCTGGTCCTGGGCGTTGTAGGAAATGTTGTTAACAATGCTGCCGTCGGGATGCTCCAAGACAGTGCGGTTGCCGTTGGTGTCGTAGCCGTACTTCCACACGCTTGGTTGCCCATCACCTCGGTCCTGCACCGCCTGAACCAACCTGTCCAGGTCGTCATAGCTGTGCGTGGTGGACCACACCTCTTGCTGACCATCGACATTCCAGGTTTCACGCACCTCGACCAAACGACCCAACTTGTCGCGCTGGACAACCTCTCGACGCATGAGTGTCTGGCCATCGAAGGTCGTGTGAACGTCATCGACCTCTGCAAAGCTGTTGTAGCCAAATTGATGGCGCAGAAGCCGCTGGCCACCGTCTTCAACCACCAACTCATCGGGCAAACCACTTTGGGGTCGGGTGGTCAATTCCAGCGTTTCGTTACACTGGTCATGCGCGCTGCCCAAACAAACGGTCTGGAGCATGCCGTCGTTGTCATAGCCGTAGAAAGCGCTCTCGGCAGCATCACTGGGGTTACCTTCTTGCGGCAAACCTCCTTCCATGCCCACCACTTCACTCTGGAAGAGTGCCCCTTGGGCGTTGATGCTTTGGCGCATCCAACCCCCCATCTGGACCTGCTCATGACTCCAAAGAGCCACAGTCCGACCGCGAGCCATCACTGTGCTGGCACGCTGCGATTCGTCTTCAATCGTCCCCGACGGATACGTCCAGCTATACTCCAGCGACTCACCTGAGGATGTCGCCACTTTGGTCAGTCGCCCGCCACCGACAAAGAGTTCGGCGTTGGGGTTGGTGGGACGGTCGTCGTAGGTGAAATCGATGTGCTGGTCCACCCCACCATCTGTCATGGTCATCCGCTCAATGCGCCCTTTGACCACCTCTTGGTCATACTCAAAGGACATCGAACGGTTGCCCGGCAGCATTGCTGTCTGTACGCGCTGCTCATCGTCGTAGGTCACCACGCCAACGCGTGTGTCATCCACACAATAGCCGCCAGGTTCCTGACTCAGACCTTCATAACAGGTCAACGCGGGCTCACAGGGGTTGGCATCATCACAGGCCACGGCGCACTGACCGGCCACACAAACAGCGCCTCCTGCACAACCCTGAGAGTCGTTACAGTCCACGCAGATTCCGTTTTGACAAACATCGTCGCCGTCGCTCTCATCACCATCGTTGCATGCCAGATCACTGTCACAACTGGCCGCCATGGTGGGGGCCGGTGCGATGTGGTTGATCATGAGGTTGCGCTTGTCGTAGGCAAACACCCGCTCAGGACGGTCCTGGGGCTTGATGGAGGTCATGTTGCCGTTCTTGTCCAACTGGCTGGATGTGCTGGTCAACACCTCCAGTTGCCCTTGGATCTGGGCCATCGAACGGCTCTGAGTCAGGCGTCCAAAGAGGTCATGCCCAAACTCTGTGCGCCGGCCCATCGGATCCAGCACCGCCTCAAGCGCGCCGTTGTCAGCTCCGTCGGTCTCTTTGTAGACAAAAGTGACCACGCGGGAGGCCGCATCGACAGGCAAGTTATTGGGGTCTTCACTCAGCGGCCCCACCACCATCTTTTGCACACGCCCTTGAGCATCGTAGAGCAGTCGCGAGGGATAAATGTCCAGGTCGGGCTCTGAAGAGACCGTCGAGAGCACCACGCGGCCCTTTTCATCAAGGTGCTGGGTTGAAGAGCGCCCCAACGGGCTGAAGTGGCTGATGGTGGTGTCTTGTGCCGTACGCTCAAAGACACTGCGGGAGGCCAACGACATATTGCCATTGGGCACCAGAGTCTCTTCACGACGAGTGGGCAAACCGTTGTTGTCCAGCACCTCTTCATCCAGACGGTGCTCGGCGCTGAGGGTGATGCCTCCAGGAGTGGTCATCGTGTTGGAGACCAACGGCGCTTCAAAGCCCCAACGGGGATGCCAGCGACGGGTCTGGGTGAACTCAAAACCTCCCACCAACTCGGCAGTGGAGGTCTGACCATCCAGGCTGTGGAACCGCTTGGCAGAACGCTTCTCATCACCATCATGGACCACCGAACGGACCTGCCCGCGTTGTTCATCGATGGAGACGCCATGGGCAGAGGTGCTGCCATCAACGCGGGTGAAGGTCACCGAGTAGCTGCCGGTGGGCCGGTCTTGCTCATCGAGGTGCTCATTGCGCACCAACTCTTTGAACTTGGTGTCACTGTCGGGCTCATAGGCCCTGAGCAGCCTCCCTCGGTCGGAGTAATCGTAGCGCTTGCGACGGCCCATGGGGTCGGTCACCCCAGTCAAGAGTCCGACGCGCTGACCGTCGTAGTCCAACTTGACCGAGAGCGTGTCCGGCGTTGGGTTGTCGCAATCCACCGGAGCCTGATTGCCATCCCCACGGAAAGCCGCACAGGTCAGGTAGCCACCATTTTCAGTCGACACTTTAAGGAAGGTCTTGTGCCCGTAAGGTCCGGTCACTTCAACGTTGCCGATGACATCTCGTTCGAAAGTGGTCTGCAAACCATCCAGGTCGGTGGCGCTGATCAACGCTTCAGTTTCCGCGTCGTATTCAAAGCTCAACAACACCTGTCCCGTGAGCGTGTCTTGAGTGTAGAGGTGCTGACCACGCAGGTTGAAGACGTACTCCAGCGAGCCATCCACTGAGGGCAACTTGATGACATTGCTCTGGTAACCAGGCGGATCCACACCCACGCGCAAGATGCGTCGGCTGTGGGCTTCGCTGATATAAACCCCGCCATCGGGACCAGGAAGAGCCGCGACAGGGAAGTTCAACGGCTGATTGGGACCTGCGCTCCCCGAAGGATTGCTGCTGCCCTTGGTGCCATCGCCCATCACGGTCCACAGGCGCCCGGCAGAATCGAGCTTGTAGACAGTGTTCGACGCTCGAAAATTTTGCCCAAGGCCATCAACGGTCGTGATGTACAGCTCACCAGTCGAGGACAGACGCAAGCCGGCGGGGCGAGTAATAGGTGTGCCTGCAGTGAGCGGATCGTCGCTTTCAGGCTTGGCAGGGGCGCCGTCGGTGTACTGAGCAGCGCTGTCTCTGGCGCCATTGCCGCCCACAACCAGCTCCATGTCACCCGAAGGCGCAATCTTCCACACCTGATGGTGGAACATGCTGGCCAAATAGACCGATCCATCGTCCGCAGTCGCCACGCCCGAGGGGAAGCAAGGACGGAAACGAGCGGCCATGGGGCGATTGCTGTCGTCGTTGTTGGGCGGGTCGAGGCTGCCGGGCTGCGCGTAGTCGGTCCAACAACCGTGGACCACCCCACCAGCACCGTTGCCCACAATCTGCGTCACAAAACCACCCGCCGACAAGCGCAGGAGCGTGTGGTTGGCCGGCCCCTGGTGCGTCAATGCCTCCTGGTAATCTTTGAGTTCTTCCTCGAACGTCGCCCCTTCAACCACATAAAGCGCCCCATCGTTGGCTGTCGCGATGCCGCCAAGAGAGGTCAACTGGAGGCTCGTTCCGGGAACACCTTCTTTTCCAATCGCGTCGGGGGCGCGAACACCACCGTGCTGGCCACACTGACCCATGACCATCTCCCACACGTAGGGGTCTGTGTCGTTTTGACGCTGACCGCGCAACACACAGGACTGCCCCCGCATGGCCACGTAAAGGCGCTGTTGGGCATCAAAAGCCACGTCGATGGGGGCCATAACGCCAGCGCCACCGTCGTGATTGATAATTTCGGTGGTATCGCACTGAGGATCCCGGGGACCGTTGTGGTAGCTGAAGAAATCAAACTTCAGCGTCTCCAAAAGCTCGCCGTCCAGGCCAAAAATAAGCACCTGGTCGCCGTCATCGTCGGCCACATAGAGGTTCCCATCGGTTGAGAACGCCATGCCCAGCGGACGCTCAATGGGGTTGTCTGCGCTGATGCCGCCGGCAAAGCTCTTCAGGTCTTTGATCCGCGCCCGCGCCTGACGCTTGGAGCCATCTCCCATGAAGAGAATGCCAGCAACAGGGTCAAAGAAGTGGTGGCCGCTAAGCGTCCAGCCACCAAAACCAGCGCTGCGGGCATCAAACCGGAAGAGCGGTGCACGCATCTCGGTCGTGGTCACGAACACGCCGTTTTCACCCCGTTGGCGGAAGCTGATGGACGGCTCGTAACCCCGGTTGCCGGGCGGCATGCCAAAGCGGTTGCTGCGTGACTCCACGCGCACACCACCATAAAAGTAGTTCAGCTCAATGTTCAGGAAGGTCGAGCTGACGGTGTCGCGCCCAAAAGCATCCTCCCCTTCCCAGTCAAAACGGTAGGTGGGTTGGCTGATGATCTCCGTGGCCGAGAAGGTCTCATTGAGGACCTGACCAGCCATCACATCGCTGATTTTCAGTTGCACCGACTGCAGACCAGCCATGGCCTGAGGGTCCAACAACGAAATCAGGACGGAGGAGCTGGGCGAGTAGCCAGGAGTACGAGAGCTGCGATAGTTGAGCGTCAGGCCGGTGCCCGCAAGACCAAGCGTCTCGCCCATGACCTGCTCTTCGCATTCGATGATCGAGCCTTCTTCTTCACAAGGCTGGCGGAAAATCCCAGACAGGAACGGCTCATCCACATCCGGCGGCACACACGCGCCTTTGCAATCAACGGGGTGGTTGAGGTCCACCACCGAGAAGTGCGGCAACGACACACGCCACAAGCGAGTCGGCTGACCATAAATTTCCCACGCCTTGTCTGCTTCGCCATCGATCCAGTCTACCACGCAGTCGTCGCCCACCAAGGCCGCATCGGCAGGCCCGGTGCCGGTCAATTCCACCAGGCAACCACTCTCATAATCGACCCACTGACCAGACTCGCGATCAAAGTAACCCACAGGAATGGCGTTGCCCGAACGGGCCGCCTCGTCCAATTGGGTCTGGCCATCGGGCAGGTCCTGCACATCAGTGGGGGCCAGGAAATCATCCAGGTAGAGCACCACCGGATTGGGAGTGTCACCGCAACCGTCGACCGGCGGCTGCTGACCGCGCTGCACAAAATCAACCCGCACAGCACCCATCGCCTCAGCCTCATCCACATCCAGCTCCACGGCGTAGGTGTAACCTGTGAAAGGAGAGAGCGCGCCCGGCATCGCAGCTGGCCCATGAGGACCAACAGTATACTCGGTGGAGCGCAGGTGGATGGTGGTGTCAAAGTCTCGGAAGGAACCATCGGGCAACCACGCTCTGGCCACCGTATCAGGGCGGAAAAGCACGGTCGTTTGGCGCTCACCATCGGCATCGCGGAAGACGCTGCCGCGGGCATACGCGATCTCGCCAGTCGATAGATCAACAGGCACCGAACGACGATCCTCGTGGATCATCACCACATCCGGCAATGACTTCACTTCACCCCAGGACACCTCCACCTGACGCTGAACTTGGAGAAAGCCAGGGCGCTGATACACCACAGTGAATCGACCACCACCAAGCACACCCATGGCAAAGTCACCCAGGGTGTCGCTGACCACCGAACCCCAATTCTCGTGGGCCTTGATGGTCACGGTCACGCCGCCAAGCGGCTGGTCGTAGATGTCGTAGACTTTGCCCTTGAGCATGGACATCTGACGCACCTGGGTGTCAGGCTGGCTCAAGAGCTGACCGAACTGCTCCAGGAAAGCATAGGCCTCATGCAACGGAGTGATGATGTTGGGGTTGAGTGGCGGCGGCATGACAGGCTGCGGCACGCAGACGCTGTCATTGCTGCACACACCACCATCGCAATCGTCGGGGGAAGTGCAACGCTGGCCAAGACGACAAGCGGTACCGCAAACCGCACCACAGTCCACATCCGTCTCGCCCTGGTTCTGGATGCCATCATCGCAAGTTGAAGGATTGCACACGATGATGCCGCACGACCCACTCTCGCAGTTGTGGTCACGCGCGCTGCAGTAATACAACTCGTCGCTTCCAGAAGGACACGGACCACAAGGACCACCGCAATCACGCACCTCACCAAAAGGCAGGTCTCGCAGCGAATCCGACTCGTTCTCAAAGTCCTCGCCGGTATCGAGCACACCGTCAGTGCAATGCTCAGGACGGCACGCTCCCAGATAACAATCGTTGCTGGAGCAATCGCTGTTGCTCAGACACCATTGGCCATTGTCACAAGGAACCCCACAAGAGCCGCCGCAATCCACGTCGCTCTCATCACCGTTGTGGATCCCATCCCCACACGTGGCCGCTGCGCACACACCCAACTCATCACCAGGCGCTGCAAACTGGCAAAGGTGGCTATCGCAGTCATCGTTACGACGACAACTCTGCCCCACACCACACCAAGCGCAATCACGGCCACCGCAATCAACGCCCGATTCAGTGCCATTCAGCAACCCATCATCACAGGTCGCTGTGCATACATAGCCAACACAAATTGAATTGTCACAATCAGTGTCTTCTCCGCATTCATCACCTAGCTGACAAGTGGAACCACACGCCAGTCCACAGTCAATATCACTTTCATCGCCATTATCTTTAATGCCATTAAAGCAGTGCGCAAACTGGCATTTTTCATTGACGCAGGAATTGGTAAGGCAATCATCATCAAAATAGCAGTTGCTCAACTGAGGACATGCACCACAGACGCCACCACAATCCACATCGCTCTCGCCAGCGTCGAGTTGGTCATTACGGCAAGTGGTCTGACGACACTGCCCATCCTGACACACGCCAGTGGTACAGTTATCGTCCACCAGGCATGCACGACCCAACTGGCATGGACCGCACTCTTCGGTTCCACAGTCCATATCCGTTTCGTTGCCATTCGTGATGCCATCATCACAAAGCGCCGGATAGCAGGTTTGAGTGGGACCGCACTGCTCGGAATCGCATTCGGTGTTTGTCGCACAAGAAGTGCCGCTGTTACACGTCGCACAGCCATCTTCGGAACACTCGAAAGAACAACTGAGCACGTGCTGGGAGCCATCGTTCCAATGGGTTTCAGGTTGCAAACCAGCCCCAAGGGGAGGCTCAAAGCAATCTACATAGGTGTGTGCCCCAAGACACACTTGGACATCCCCAAACACGATGGGATCGCTACCAAAAGCAGTATTTACGAAGGCCGCACAACTCTCGCTCCACTCAACCAAGCAACAATCAGGGTTGGCGGCACATACGCATTCGGTCACGCGCTGATCAAAGCAACCAGGAGTGTCATTGGCTTGGCAACAATCGCCAGCACACAAACCACAGTCCGCAGGACAATCGCTGCACCGCTCACCAACTTCACAGACACCGTTGCCGCAGCCGCTGCCTTGGTCACAATCTGCGGGACAAGAGCCTGCAGACTCGCTGCCGACACAAAATCCATCACCACAAGTGCCCGGACAATCGGCTTCACAGGTGCCAGGGGTCTCGGATGCTTCACAAACCCCATCACCGCAGCCCCCACACTGGCCGCATTGGAAACTTTCGACCTCTCCTGCACAGATAGAATCCCAGCGTTGATCGCAACAAAATGAGTCGGAGGCACACACGCACGCCGTGATGGCCGGGTCCTCACAACCAATCGTTGCATTGTCAGCGCAGCAATCGCCTTCGCAATTGCCACAGTCTCCAGGGCAATCAGCACAGTCCTCATCACCGGCGCAGATTCCGTCACCGCACTGGGGCGCTCCACAATCTGCAGGACATGTCACAGCATCTTCGCTGCCGTTGCAGGTGCCATCGCCACAGATCTGGAGATTGCAATCTGTCGAACATGAAAAAAGGTCTTCGCTGGCATCGCATAGACCATCCCCGCACCAGCAATCAGAAGAACAATTCAGCTGTGTCTCATCACCTTCGCATACGCTGTCCCCGCAAACAGGCCCAGCGCTCGCGCAATCGGTGGGGCAAGTGGTCGCATCCTCATCGGGACCACATGACAAATCGTTGCAAGACGGAGAGCAGTCTGTACTGCAATTGGTCTGATTCTCTTCTGCAGAACATACACCATCACCACAGGCGGTCAGCGCAGGGCAGACCTCGCATTGAGCGATCTCAACCTGTTGGACGCAGAGATAATCCCATTGAGTATTGCAGCAAAATGGGTCCACAGCACATACACAACTCTCAATAGAAGCCTCAGAACATCCCTGAGAGCTATGGGCTGAGCAACAATCTCCAACCCCCAACGCCTGACTTACTGCCTCTAATTGGGCTTCGCAGCGGCCTGTCTGCGGATTACAAAAACCTGTGTCACATGTCTGATTACAATCTCCAAGGTCTATTTGTTCATCTGAACAACCTTGAATAATAATTGCAGAACAAAAGCACCCTAAAGACACAACGAGCCATCCAACATTTAGATGCTGGTACATACTCACCTCTCTGTTGATGTTTTCTCTTAAGGAATAGAAATAGTTCTTACTAAACGAAAACCAATAGAATAACCGATATTGTGCGGTCTCGTTGTTCCTTTTGCAGCAACTCTAAAACGGTTAGGGTTACTTACAGAAAATGGAAATCCTCTGGTTATTTTCGTTTGACCAATGGGTGCAATGGGATCGGTCACGGGCTCATCACTCCAATCAAACCCCCAATCCCAGGTCATTTCCGAAATATTACCCAAGACATCGTATAGCCCCCATGGATTGGGCATGAGTTGGCCGACGGGATGTGGCGAACCTTCAAAATCGCAAACCCAGGCGATTTCATGCAGGCCTTCATCATCACAACTGTCAAAGGTTCCTGCGTATGTGGGACCAGTGGTGCCAGCTCGAGCGGCATACTCCCATTCAGCTTCTGTTGGGAGTCGATATCCTTCACAATCAAGCCCAACAAACTCGACCAGACGGCAATCCATCGGTTCGCTGAGAAAATTCTGCCCGCAATCATAGAGTGCGTAGCACTCCTCCAGGCCTTCCTCGCGTGAGATCCGATTGGCATAATGAAGGGCTTCATACCAGTTGATGCTTTCAGCAGGGCATTCATCGCCGCACTCGGGGTAAGCAAAAGGACGGAAGCGTCCTCCGTACTCCTCCCACATGCCCTGAGTCACCTCGGTTTGCTGCATCAAAAATGGTCTAGTCAAAGTCACGTGGTGTTGTATCTCGGTGCGCACACGGCCCACTTCATCCTCAGGACTGCCCATGATGAACTCACCGGCAGGGATGAAAGCCAGACCTTCAGGCGCACAACGCCCTTGAGAACAGTGCAGCCCTTCCACGCAATTTGAATCCCCAGCACACGGCTCCAAATAGCCGCACGGTGCCTCGTTCTCGCAACGCAGCCCGTTGCGCCCATTGCACTCCAAAATACCCGAGCCACACGACCCACAACTCAAGCCGGGCGCCCCTTCAAAAGGGCGACATCCGCCACATGAATTGAGCGCTCCTTCACCACGGTCTCCCGCGCACTCCACGCTCTCGGGCCCTGTGCACATCAACGTCCCGCTGTCACACGTTCCGCACGGACCTCCGGGCTCCCCTTCAGCAAAAATCTGGCAGCCGCCGCAGCCATTGAGCCCGGCAGGCCCAGGCTCATCCACGCACACCAGTTGCGCCCCATCACACTCCCAGTGGCCAGCGTTGCACTGACCACAAAGCTGTCCGGGCTCAAACTCCAGGGCCTCACAACCACCGCAGACGTTCTGCAAGTCGCCTTCACAACTCAGCTCATCCGTCCCGCTGCATTCAAAGGTCCCCAAACCACACGAGCCGCAAGACGCACCCACCTCACCCGGCAAGACACTGCATCCACCACAGGCATTGACCTCCTGGTCCACACCACCACACGGCCCCTCGTCCTCAACCTCATCCTCGCCATCATCACCCACGTCATCAGGGCCCACATCGGGCTCAACAGACACATCAGGCTCAGGCTCCTGCACATCGGGCTCATCCATCGGCCCAACGCTCTGATTGTTGTTGTACTTCTGACCACACGCGCCGCAGAATCCCACCGCGAGCACCGCCACAAGCCACATCACAAAGCCACGCCAGCCTTGTCTCACACCACAGAACATCATCTCCGCTCCCGCCAGCCTTGCGTCGTCAAAGCCAGCATCTCCGCTGGGCAACCACAGTCACCCATCCTCGCGCCCACACCCACTTCAAAAAGCGTCTGCAAGCCAAAGCCCAACTGGGCCTCAAAACACGAGCATCTATTTGTTCACGGTAAACTTTCTTCAGAAAAGAAAGGCCCGCGCACTTTTTACGAACACAACCGTCTCAACAAATCACAACGGTCACCCTAGGACGAATGACATCAGGAATGTGACAGCGAAAAGTCAAAATAATCTTCACAGACACGACTCTTCCCAACAGAACCCACCACACAGCAGCCAAACGCCAACGCTGGCCACCTCTGCGTGATGGTTCCGCGGTTCAAAAAATCAATCTGCCAAAGCACCTCAAAAAGGTACGGACTTTTCAGGACGAGCTACGCCTCTCTTGTTGTTCAGTGCGACAAGCCTCTGGGGTAAGACCAAGCTAACTCGCCCCATGACAAAAGACAACCCTTAAAATCTCAAAAATGTGTCCTCAGAACCCGATACGCCACCAACCACGATCAACACGACATCCACAAAACCAATCTACACCCATCAAACCACCATCCCAACGCCCCCTCACATCCCTCTCAAACCGCCCCTCAATCCAGCTTTGTTCAGTTCACGCCTCCCCCAAAACACTGAACAACAATTCGCAGGTTTTGAGTGGCCACACCCGACAATGACGACATCGATGTCGTCTCGCGTCGCTTCCTCCTTCCCCGAGCAAATCTGCACACACGGCCCAATCAAAAGATACAAAAAAACAGTACCAGCTCAGATCAAATTTAGCATTAAACAAATATTATTATATTAAATCGGGCCTAAATCACATACAAAGCATATTTTGACAGTTTTTATATGTGTCGCTATGCCAATGGGAAGGGCCGTCGTCACAACACACCAACCATCACGCAGCAAAGCCCACCCGCGATAAAGGCACCCAAATGAAGGAAGCATCACAGCCAAGAGGCGTAGGTCGCCCCAAAGGCTCCAAAAACAAACCCAGGGCCGCAGAGATCGCCGTCTCCACAGGTCGAGTGGAGCGGATCGCGCTCAAAGACATCAACCTGGACGACACCACCTTTAAGTTTCGGGTCAATCTGCGCGTGGGCGACCTGGTGGAGAGCATTCGCCAAGACGGACAGCAATTTCCCATCCTCCTGCGGCGCATCCCTGGCACGGGACGCTTCCAAATCATCTCGGGCTTTCGACGCACCACCGCCATCCGCAAGCTGCGCTGGGAGCACGTCAACGCCATCGTCCGCGAAGACCTCGACGACGACGCTGAAGCCTGCCGCATCTCCGTCATCGAGAACGAAATCCGCCAGACCTACAACGACCTCGACCGCGCTTACGCCATCCTGGCCTACCGCAACATGGGCAAAACCCACGCCGAGATCGAAGAACTCTTCAACATCGGCGCTCGCCAGCGCCAACGCCTCCAAAAACTCACCAAGTTCCCCGCTGAACTGCAAAAGGCTGTTGAGGAAGGGCGAGTATCGTCAACAAATGCTGTGCGATTGATGCAGCACGTTGAAAAGTATCCCGATACGGATTTGGGCCAATGGATCGAGAAGATCGCCCCCAACGATGAAGATGGCCAGGAGATGACGTTCAGGGCCCTCAACAAGGCCCTTAAAGACTCCATCCCTGAAATCGAGAACCAACCCGTGCAGTTCTTCGTGAAGCAAGAGAAGAACGGAAAGGCGTCGATGCGCATCAGACCCATTTCCATCAGCTCAGACCTGTCTCCTGCACAGCGCAAGCACCTGGTCAAAGACCTCCGGGAGCTGCTCCAGTTCGTAGAAGGCCTTGAGTAAATCGGGGAGTGTCAGGGTCGTTACCCTTTGTGGTCGCTGGCGAGTTGGTGAATCCAAGCTGTAGCTTGGCACAGCCGTGCCATGGTCGCGTCCATGTCCAACAAGCCGTCAGAGTTTGTGATGCGGTAGTCTCATGGAACACTGCCACCGTCATCCAAGTGCCGCTGCCAAGCCGCTTGGGTCGCTCAAACGGCAGCGTCGGTGTGGCTGCTTCTGTCACCAGCCTCCACCATACCCCGCGGACCTCTTTCCGCTTGGCGCGGTCCTTAACTTCGACCTTGACGCACAAACGTTCCTCTTCAAGTTGAAGGTAGAGTTTGCCGTGGGGAATCGTCACCCAGTTCCAGTAGAAGCCCATAAAGCCGCCCGAAGGGTTGGCCACATAATGCCAGCCCCCTTCGCCCAGCGCCTTTTGAGTGGCCACAAAGAACCCACGCCACCCAGCACGATGCCAACCGTCGCTCGGCGGCCGAGTCCGATAGGTCTGCGTAGCGTGCTCAATCCCGCGTAAATGCCTGTAGAAGTCTCGAAAAATGTCGCTCTGGATACCTCTCAGCTCTCCTTCAGCGAGCACTTGCAGGAGATCTGCGCGATGAAAGACCTCCCATCCCTGTTGCCGCACACGGTGGTAGCTGTCTTGGTCTCCTGTCTGAACATAGACAGGGTTCAGCGCATGTTTTGGCCACTGCTCTCTCGCCTCACCCAGGTAACGACGCAGTTGGTCACTGTGTTGACGCGTATGCACCTTGTCTTCAATGAGGATCACAATCTGCTCGTTGATGAGCGCCAGGACGTCCAACTTCTTCCACTGCTGTTGGACCGACACCCTCAGCGGCCCAGAAGGCAATTCGTGGCCATGCAACGCCAACAACCTTTCGACCAACCTTTGCCCAACGGCGTGCAGGGCTGGATCAGAGGCTTCATACCTTTGGTCTGCCCAAGACAGCAGCCAGGACAAGAACGCATCTTGGGAAAGCTCGCTGGTGGCAAACGAGAACAAATTTGGGCGCTCCATCATCACTCCGAAGATCTCTTGGATGGACAGATTGTGGGCAAACACCTTCGATTGTGAAACAATCACATCAAAATCCACACACCACAATCCGTTTGTGAGTGATGGATTGTCCAGACCCCACACCAACCCGACAGACGACAAGGACGAAGAGACCCCATGCCGCTCTTATATTACTGGCGCGGAGACAACCACCGACGGGATTTGGATGAGGGGGTAGCCTACCACCTGAATCACCGCAACCCGCTCCTTCACAGCGCCCAAAACGGTGACAGCTTGTGGGCGTTCACGCGGGCCGAAGGCGGCGCTTACTCGTTGGCTGCACAGTTGGTCGTCAGCGGACGCACCCATAACCCAAAGGACCATCACTACGGCCCCTATCGACTTTGGGGCCACCTCAATCACAGCCGCTACTTTCAGGTCGGCGCACACAACGACGTCGAACCCATCATCCGCATGCTCTCAGCCCGGACAAAGGCGCGACACCTTGGACAATCATTCCAAGGCATGGCCTCAGTCCGCGCGCTCACAACGCAGGACCACCAGCTGCTGACCAAGTTCGCCAACGCGCTCCCGCTTGAACCTCGCGCCGCCCTCCTCCCTGAGCTTCCGCTGGAGCATCACCTGTACCTCGACGACGAAGAGCAATTGGAAGCATGGCTGAACACTCGCCACTCCGGCATCGCCCCAACACGACGCCGATGGCTGATTGGTGCCGTCACCCGCAACCGCAAGCTCGCCCCACAACTTCAAAACCTGTACTGCGGCCGTTGTCAGATCTGCGAATGGTCGCCCAAAGATCTCCACGATGTTTATGCGTGTGAAGGGCACCACATCCAATGGCTTAGCCGCTCGGGAAGCGATGCGTTGGAGAACATGGCGCTCCTTTGCCCCAACCACCACCGACTCATTCATAAGTTGGATGGGCACTTCGATTTCCAGGAGCGCGCGTTTGTGCTGAGCAACGACCAACGCCTGAAAGTTCAACTCGACCATCACCTCCCCAGCGGAGGCACCCATGGTTGACCCCGCCCGACGACGCTATCTGCGCGTGCTATGGCGAGCCTTTTGCGAAAAGCACGGGGTCTACAACGACGCCGTCCCGCTCTTTGAGGCCGACGCCAGCCGAACCGTCACTACCCACCGGCGCGGCCGCGACCAACTCCCCTACCTCATGCGCTCTGCCTCAATGGAGCGCCTGGTCGAAGGGATCGTCACAGACCTCAAACTCGACCATAGAGAAGGCACCGAGCGGCTTGATGGGATGATTTACATGATGCTCGTCAAAACGCAGGGCGAGCTTCGGCCGCTTTACATTGGTAAGGCGGGCAAGTACGGCAAGACGGACAACAAGCTGTCATCCAACATCACCCGCAGCAAACAGCTCTTCTGCCGTTGGGGAGATGGCTACGCCTACCACATCGGCGACCTCAGCGCCGTCGTCTGCCCTGGCCACCCCGAACGCAAACAACACGCCAAATACCAACGCTGGGCCCAAGCCCTCTTCCTCCCCCCACTCCCCACACAGGCTCCTCGCCTCAAAGCCCCCATCATGTTCTGGGCAAAGGCCTGGGAGCCCTCTCAAAGCGGCATTTGGGAAGAGTTTGGCCCCACAGAACTCCCCTTCCTCGAATACCTCCTCATCGGAGTCGCCGGAGCCGCCTTCTCTGGATTGCTCAACGTCGAAGGGCGTCACGTCAAACCCTAAAGAAGGGCCTCACGTCGCGACGTAGCGTTCAACCAACGCCTCGACCTCCGAGAGGATAAGCTCTCTGAGCCTCGGACTGGCTGTGGACCGGCTTTCCTCTTTGAGCAGACGGGCCTGACCATGCCACAACGCTCCCTCAGAAGGACAAATGACGCGGTCATGAAGGTGTTGACCACCAGCGATGGCCTCTGCAAAGCCAGTCGGACCAAGAACATCGCGCTCAATGAAGGCCTCCTGTCCACAGACAGGGCAACGGGCGTGCTCGACTTCACCGGGCTTGGTAGAAATGTAAGGGGTTGAAAACAGGTTCATCGCTCCACTCCATGGCATGACGCGCGAAGCGCCGTATCAGGCATTACCACCCACTCCCAGACCAGGGATGGGTTGGTCGAGCGTCACAGGGCCTGTCCCTCAGCTCATCTTCATGGGTGCTGCGTAGATAAGAACTTAAATGCAATGACACAAGTCACCTTCACCAGAACCTTCAAGTCTTTCTTCCAGTTCTGTCAGTAACACTCCCCTTAAAGACTCTCCCAATTGGTCACGCTGCACATCAGTCAAAAGACCACCACGTGAGCAATTTTGCTTGGATGCAAGCAAAAACGCTTACACAGAAATGCCGCTGCGAACGTTCAATGCCCATGGTAGCGACCTTCAAAAACCTTGGCATGAGACATGCTGAAGCAAAAATAGCGGGCGACGACCAGCTAGGTCCTGTTGACGTAAGGGGACCGAGTTCGGTGGTGACGAGAACGAGACAAGATCGCTTTTGACAACCGAGCTCGTGCCGGGGGCACGTGGGAGGGCGTCGGAGGCGATCTTGGCCGTTGTCGGCCCACCGACGACGGGAGCTTACGTTAACAGGACCTAGGGTTCTGCATGGCCACTACCGTCAAAACAAACCCTGCGTCCGGCGCCCCACAGCAAAAGACTCACAAGACGATACCGAAGGAGGTTTTCATGACAGTTCAGGAACAAGAAGCCCTTTTTTACAATACGCCTTTGGGCTTTCAGCAGCGTTGTTGGGAGACAACAGCAGCGTTGACCGCGATGGACACGTCGGAATCATCACATGACACCGAAACATGCGTCGCATGGCTCAAAGACAAACTCAACAGGGCTCACTTTGAAATCGAAATCCACCACAATGGTGATGCTCCGCCCATGCTCATCGCGCGTCGAGAGGCCCTTGTGGATGGTCGCCCTGCCAACCAACAAGGCTCCACCATCCTCGTGTACAACCACTACGATGTGGATGAACCGACCCATGCCTGGTCATCAGACCCATTCACGCTAACCCACCAAGGCGAACGCTGGGCGGGTCTTGGAGTCGCCGACAACAAAGGGGCGCTCGCCGCGCGACTTGTGGCGCTGTCGCTGCTCAAAGATCGGTGTCCCGCGTTGGTCTGGGTCATTCAAGGACAAGAAGAATCTGGCTCGTCTCTGGCTCGCCAGTGGTTCTCCAACGCATCGCCCGACTGCGACGTCTGGATTGAGGAAAATGGCTGGACCGATCCTGACGGCACACAGCGTCTCCTGGCGGTTCGACGCGACAACCATCGCCTCAATCCTCCCAAAAAAGACACTGCCGAAAAGCTCTTGAAGTCATTGGGTGGCAACGCACCACGGCGCTTGGAAGCACGCCTGATGAACAAGTCGCTGGTTCCTGGTGGGTGTCCGTTTCAATCAGCGCTCCCCAACGGAGCACTCTACCTGTCTTTTGGAACCAACGACGCCCAAACCCGCATCCACGCCGCCGATGAGTCCATTGCTGACAACGCCGTCGCGCGCCACGCCCATCAATTTGCTGCGCTGTTGAACTCGTTCTGCTGAAGAGGCCCCTCATGCTCCACACAATCACACCAGGATGTTGGCCCGTGGTGATCGCGGTGACGGTGACTGATCGAAGCCGCTCTTTTAAACGCTTGCTCGACTCACTGGCCGCTGTCAAACAAGACCCAAACCTTCATCTGATGGTCCTCGACAACTGCACAAATGTGTCTGAAAGCCAGACGTTGTGGTCGCAGTGCCTGCGATGGGAACGCACCATCGCAGGCACTGTGCACGCATGGCCCAGTCCCACACCTGGCGCTCCGATCCACATCACACGAGCTGCGCTCACTGAGTATGTCTTCAAAAACGTTTCAGGCGAGACGCTGCCGCCGATTGTTTGGGTCATTGATGATGACCTGACATTCGACAAGCTGACATATCAAGGCGACGTGTTGCACCTCGAAAATGTTGCTTGCGACCACCTCCAGACCATCCGCACATGGCGTCAGGGCAAAGAAGCACCCTACACCGACGTCATCATCGGTGATGTCACCGGCGACCCACCAATTCGTCCTGAGGCTGTCCTCGCGACTCAGCTCGCGGATCTGAGCTTCAACTTGAAAAAGATGATGTCTGCCTCACCGGACGCTTTCTGGCATCCCGAAGACCAGAGCGCTTTGTGGAATGGCGACTACTTCTACGACCACGCCGAACCAAGCCAAAATCCAGCGCCACTTGTCCAACGCTACGCATGGCGCGCGCGCACCTCTTGCCCCAACGCAGTTGGAGAGAACTCGCCAGCAACGAACGACGGGACCGTACAAAGTCAATTCGGTGCCATGGTCCACGCCGCCACACACATCAACCAAGGGCGTACCCCTTTTCGCCCCAAGGTCGCCACAGACCCACCCAAACTCCAGGGCCGGACAACCACCCCTCGTCGTGGCGGCAACACCATCTTTTTTAATCTCGATGCTCTGGCCGCCCACACTTACCCGGCCATGCGCGCCGGCGCCAGGTGGTCACGTCGCGCTGATATGATCGGCGCCACACTGCTGGCAAATCGAACCGGGCTGACATTTCGTAAAAGCACGCTCACTTTGCACCACAACCGCACTGGACAGCGCAACATCAGCGCTTCGACCACCGATTGGCTCGACGAGTTCCAAGGGGTTCTCCTGGCCCGATTGACGATGGACACCATCACGACCAAGCCAACCCTCTCCGTAGGACACTATGCAGAACGCCGCGCTCAACGCATCCTGGAAGCCCTCTGCGCAGCCCACCAACATCTCCAATCATCCCTTCAAGTCCTCGAAAACCCCAAGGCGTGGTGGGCATTCACGCAAGATCGCCGCGATGTGATGGAACTCTTGAAATCGCTTAAGAATCTGCAAATCATGCTCAATGAACTCGATCAATCTCTGCTCCGAAAACGCATGTTGGACCCATCCATGCACAACAACATCGCACAACACTTCAGGTCCATGCGCACCAGAGACACTTGGATGCATGAGCATACTTCAAGGGGAGGAGCACAATGATTTGGTGGGCCACCCTCGGAGACTTTGAAGACTCCTGCGGACGCATCGTTGAACTGCGCTTGGACAGCAACACCTTCTCCACGCGGGAGCTTGTATCCTACCAGCCAGAACCACAACGCGCTGTGCCCGGCAAAGGTTTCACAGGCGGCTTTATGCTCTCCAACAAGAGGGCACTCGTCTGCGGCTTCAACGCCGTGTACGACGTCACCGAACAAGGCGTCAAACCCTATCTGGTTCGGGACGACTTCAATGACCTCCATCACATCATGGTCCACAAGAACAAGCTGTGGATCGCCAACACAGGGCTCGACCGGGTGGATGTCTTTGATCAACGTGGTCGGTATTCAGGCGGTTACGCGCTGGTCCCTGCAGCGGAAGAGCACCACCGCGTCAAAGCGCCTTTGCCCGATGATCCCTACTTCGCCAACGAAAACGCAGACACCCCGCTGCACCGCCGTCGCTTGCCTGACCAGGTTCACCCCAACCACACAGCCGTCTTTGGAGGGCGTGTCTTGGTCACACGCTTCTCTGAACGCACAATCCAGGCCACCGACACCATGGAGACCGTATTTGAGACGCCCGGTCATCCACATGACGGCGTTGTGGATAACAACCAGTTGTGGATGACGTGTACCAACGGGCTCATCATCGCATGCGGTTGGTCCGAAGACGGCACGCGCCTCGAAGAACACCATCGAATCGACGTCTTTGCCCAAACAGGACGTTGGGGCTGGTGCCGAGGCCTGTGGGTTGGCCAAGACACACTGCTGGTCGGTTTGACACGCATCACACGAATGCCGCGATACAGATGGTGCGAACGCCCCTTCGAAGGCACGCAAACCACTGCGCTGCTACTCCACAAACACACAGGGGAATTCATCGCCGAAGCCAATCTCAACGACTTCGGCAAGCACCCCAAGCTCTTTTCGCTGATGGGAGTGGGTCGATGACAACCAAAACAACCAAGATACGCACCACAATGGTCATCGCAGCTCCAAACAGCCGCGTGGAAGCTCGCCTGGAACAAGTCGGCGCCAACGCTGCAAAACAAAAGAGTAAAGGAGGCCTCCGCTGCGAACTCTACGTCGTTGTCACGGACCACCCCAATGAAGGCATTGATGCGCGCAAAAAGGCATTGAAGCAGCTGGCCGCGAACCATTGGGCCGACAAGATCATGGTCGTCATCCCCCAAGACTTGCGCGATCTGTCGCAACTGAGTGAACAGCAGCGTGTCCATGCCTTGGCCGACTACATCGCCCTGCAACTTATCAAACGCCTCATCCGCACAACTGGAATCCAAAGAAAAATCGGCTTGGTATGGGATGCTAGCTGGCCTATCTGGAGCGCTGCAGGAAGCGCCGTCAGTGCGGCTTTGATCGATGTAGCCTGGTGGAAACCTCCAGGTGCCCCATGGTTGAGCTTATTGAACCATATGCCTCGCGAGGAGGTGGTTCGCCCACCCTCGGCCATTGGAGACGACGCCGAAGACCCTCTCTTTGGTGAAAGCGAATCAATGGTCAAAGTCCGGGCACTGATAAGGGCGTTCGCCAAATACCCAGAACCGGTCCTCATCATCGGTGAAACAGGCACAGGAAAAGAGCTTTGCGCTCGACAACTGCACAACCTCAGCAACCGCAAAGGCGGTATGTCGACACTCAACGGCTCACTGCTCGACTCTGCGTTGGCAGAAAGCGCGCTCTTTGGTCACAAGAAACACGCCTTCACAGACGCCAAAGCAGACCGCACCGGACGCATCAAAGAAGCTGGCGAAGATGGCACGTTCTTCCTGGACGAGATCAACAGTGTGCCCCTAAAAGCACAATCCAAGCTCTTGCGTGCCCTCCAAGATGCTGACGATGGCGTCATCCACATCACTCCAGTGGGCGGAGACACTTCAGAGAAATGCGCCATACGCTTCATCTCTGCCCTCCAACGAGACCCTTTTGTCAGCGGTGAACTGCGCCCGGACCTCTATTTCCGCATCGCTGGATTGACGCTGGAAGTACCGCCGTTGCGGGAACGAGGCGACGATGTGTTGTTGCTCAGTGAGCGTTTCATCAAACACATGGTCGACAAACACGGTGAAGGCCCCACCCGCTTGGACAAAACTGTCAAGGACCTCTTCAAAGCCTACCTTTGGCCAGGCAACGTTCGCGAATTGCGCTTCATCCTACGTCAAGCGTGGGTGTTGGCCGAAAACCGAAAGGCGGGCGCCATATCCCAGCGAGATCTCCCCACACGCTTCACCACAAAAGCCCAAGCTGAATTCAACACGCAAGGCACACTCAAGGAGCAGCTGGCTCGATACACGCTCGCCTCCATCGACTACGCCACTGCCATGCACCCACACAACAAAGCCGCTGCGGCGCGCTACCTAGGCTTAAACAACGGTCAAGAAATGGAGCGAATGCGAGAGCAACACGCCCGGAAACTCAACTCTCTTGCTGAGGACAAACAACCGTGAACCGACCAATGCGACTGCTGTGCGACAGCAACCCGATGTGTTACGGCTCAAGCGCCTCCATGCTCAGCATCTTGGACCATCTCGACGCAGAGGTTACAGCCCTCGTGCAAGGCGTAACCTCGGAGCTGCTGGCGCGCGATCCAGCAGTTGACCATGTCATCGAAACCGACCTCAAAGACCCCATCGCTGTCGAGCGTGATGTAAAATTGAGCGCCTACGACGCCGTGTTGGTGGTCTCCAACCAATCCAACATCGCGTGCTATCACGCCGCAAAGTTGCCCATCTTCTTTGTCGACATCCTCTACTTCTATGGCCACCACAAGACCGGCCCAGTCTGGTCTTGGGCGACCAAGACTTTTGTCCAACGCTTCCCAGGAGTCCGTCGGCGCTTGATGCAAGGTGACACTCCGGGAGCCCCCATTGAAATAGGACCGCTTATCCGCACTGCCGATGCCTTGCCGCCCACCACACGGACTCGTCAAGGGACCCTGATCCAATTGGGCGGCGCGCGGTCTTGTTGGATCCGACCGGGCGTCAACACTCCCTATCCGGCATTGATCGCGCGATGGCTCAACGAACTTCAAGACGCGCTGCCAAAACCCATCACTGTTGCTGTTGGGCGAGACGCTGCCGAAGCTTTGCGTCCCATTGCACCAGCAAACGTCGCAGTGAAGAGTTTCCCTCAAACACAGTTCCTTGCTGAGTTGAGCGCCTGCGAATTGTACCTGACCACTCCTGGACTGGGGGCTGTCTTTGAAGGGGCACAATATGCACAAGACATGGTCTTGCTCCCCCCTCAAAACGCCACCCAGGTCGTTCAACTGACAGCCTATGAACATGAAGGACTCGCAGCTCCAGGGCTAAACCTCATGGCGTTGGACCCCCACTTCCCAAAGCATGATCCATACACCTTGAGCGAAGCCGATTTGACCCAGGAGGTGCTCAACTCACTGCATCGCCTCTTCGATGACACCCCTGCGAGCACACAGATCGTGGTTGAACGATTGCGCACAGCTTTGAACAACCTCACAGCGCACCGCGCAGCTCAGGAACGCTTCATGAGTACGCTCGGCACGCCTGGCGGGCACACCGTGGCGACCACCATCAACGAATTCTGGAGAGCCCAATGCCGCTGACTGCCATCATCCCCACCACTGGCCGCAGATCGCACATGCTGAAACGGGCTGTGGCCTCTGTCATGCACCAGACCCAAAAGGTGGACGCGCTCATCATCGTCTTGGATGACGACAACACACAAAAGCCCACCATCGCTGACATCGACCATGACGCCATCGTTCTCTGCACAGGCCACCGACAAGGCGTATCAACTGCACGTAACCTGGGCGCCAACCAAGCAAAGCCAGGTCATTTGGCTTTTCTCGACGACGATGACGTTTGGAAACCAAATTATCTCAGCACTGTGTTTGCCCAGGGAGATGACTTTGATGTTGCGCTGACCGCCTTTGAAAAACACCGCCCCGACGACGTCGCCCCTGAAAAAACGCCTCCAACACAGCTCACCGCAGAGCAATTCATGGTCGCCAACCCTGGACTACGAGGCAGCAACCTCATCATACGCAAGAGCGTCTACATGGCGCTCGGGGGTTTCGACACCTCGTTGCCTGCCTTCAACGACATGGACTTTGGCATCCGGCTTGCCAACGAGGGACCGTGGAACTACCGCCGCAACACCGCTCACCTGGTCGAGTTCCACAGCCATCGAGGCCCACGCCTTTCAACAGCAGGGGGGCTGGCCAATCGAGTGGGGATGGGTCGATTCTGGAAGCGATACAAGGCACGAATGACAACTCTCCAGCAACAACAATTCCGCTCACGCGCAGTGAAGATTTGGGGCTGGGATCCTGGGGAGGTAAGCCATGAAGGTTGATGTCCATCTTGTAGGGCTTGGTCCCGCCAACGACCCCAACACCATCTCACAGGCTGTATGGATCCATCTCCAACGCTGTGAACACATCTTCTACCCAGGCCAATGGGTCAACGACGACCTCATAGCGGCCTTTGGAGACCGGTTGACTTGGGGACGGCATCTACGAACCGAAGCAATCCTTGAGGCTGCAACCCAAAACGCAACCGCGAGCGCCCCCATCGCAGTCCTTTACAACGGCGACGGTCGCCTTTTCTCGGGCCGGGGCGGGGCTTTCGCATCTCTAGGCGATATGGAAACTCTCTTGCTGTCGGCTGGCTTTGTCGTGAAGTCGTGGCCGGGGGTGAATTCCGTCAACGCGGCACTCGACGCAGCCGGATGGCAACTGGCAGCAGCCCCCGAGAGTGCCCTGTTAACGGTCGCATCACTGTGCCGCGGGCCTTCTGGTGCTGATGCGCTACGGCGAGCTGCCAGGTGTCATGCGGTGTTGGCGTTGTTGTGGTGTGAGGATCACGCCGATGTCGCCTTTGACGTGTTGCTTCAAGAACGCGGCGCTGACGTCCCCATCGCCATCGTCAAGCGACTTGGGAGCGCTGATGAAGAAACACTACAAGGCCCGCTGGACTCTTTAAAGCCGAGCTTTTTGGCGCTGCGTCCTCCCGCAGTCATCCTTGTTGCACAACGCATATTCACTGACAGAAACCAATTCATGGGTCCATGTGACCCCCCATCGTGAGGAGAAGGTAGGATGTCCGATAACAACACCAACTCGTCACCCACCATGTCGCCCCAAGCAACAAGGCGCCCTTCGGCAGCAGTGATAGGCAGCGCCCGAGCCTCAAGAGCTGAACTCAACGCGGCAGAGCGCCTGGGGCGTGCGTTGATCAATGAAGGCTTCCGCGTAGTTACGGGGGGATTGGGTGGAGTGATGGAAGCATCTTGCAGAGGGGCGAGGAGTGCTGCGGCCTATCGGCCAGGAGACACAGTTGGCATCTTGCCGACTTACGCACCAACAGACGCCAACCCTTTTGTCGATGTGACAATTTGTACGGGCCTCAATCACGCCCGCAACACCGTCGTTGTCGCATCTGCCGACGTCGTCATTGCTGTCGGGGGTCGTTCAGGGACGTTGAGTGAGTTGGCACAGGCGTGGGCGTTGGGTCGCCCTGTTATCGCTGTGGATGTTCCAGGTTGGGGGCACACATTGGCAGGGCAACCCATAGACGATAGGCGCTCCGACGTCATCCAAGGCCCCATGAGCCCTGAAGATGCAGCGAAAGCAGCCAAGCGGTCGTTGGGAGCACTTCCACAAGGCCGTCATGAATTTGGAGCGCCGTGATGCTGCACATTCTCTGTTACCACCGCGTTTTGGACAAACCTGACGAATCCAATTGGCCTTATTTCATCCGCGGGACTGCCGTGACTGCCGAGGTTTTTGAGCATCACATGCAAAGCCTCAGCACACACACGGAGGTTTTGGACGAAGACGGTGTGATCAGTTGGCTGTGTGGGGAGCGGGTCTTGGAACGACCGGCGAGTTGGGTGACGTTTGACGACGGTTACCGCGATAACCTCACCGTTGCAGCCCCAATCACCGCGCGCTATGGGATAAACCCCACGCTCTTCATCACCACGAACACGCTGCGACCAGACTGGTCACTCCCTGTAGACAGTTGGTACGGTACGTTTACACGCGCCACCAAACGACGGGGGGTGTTTGAAGGGATGGGAACAACTCCATGGTGCTTTGACCTGGATGACCAAAGAACCCAACAACGGCTCACCGACGGCCCAGAGAAAAGAGCCTTTGTTAGAGCCGATGCCCAGCAACAAGCATCCATGTTGACGCAACTCTCCGCCATTTTTTGCCCAGCAAAGGAAGAGTACAACGACTACCTCGACAAACATGACCTGAAAACATTGGAGGAAATGGGGTGGCTGATTGGCGCACACTCACTGACACACATCAGTTTACCCAGCGCTGACACAACGAAACAGCGCGAAGAAGTCCTTGGCAGCCTTGAGGCAGTTCATAGCCTGGGCTTGCGACGCTGCTCTTCTTTCTTTGCTTACCCAGACGGCGCACACAACGAAGCGTTGATGATGCGTATGCGCAGATGGTGTTCTGGATTGCATGGAGCCCTCACGGTTGAGGCCGCACCCACAACACAAACCAGCCTCTCATACGCAATGCCTAGGTACATCCCACCCAACGACCAAAATTGGATGCAAACGTTGTGGTCCACAACGAGTTCAACGCTCAAACACTGGACGTCTCAAACTTGAGCACGCTCCGGTCCGCGCTTCGATAGCTGCGATGGGAACAGCGGGCAAACGCTCGCAAGTCCCGTCAAAACATGGCAAACCTCGTTAAAAAGCCGCACTTATACCAAAATGGAGACGAAAGGCTTGCTTTGGGGCGAGCAATGATGAGGTCCAGGGACCTCGGGTCGAGCGCGGCTGTAGCACCGCTACTGCAAGCGAGTCACGTGGTTCCTGGGGCCATCAGGGCCGTCGCAAAGTGAGTCGGGCGTCTTCAATTTGGTATTATCTTTGCCAGGAATTGTTAGAGTTTTCGGTAGATGGTGCGCGTGGCGATGCCCAGAAGCTGGGCGGCCAGACGCTTGTCGCCGCCCGCCATGCGCAGGGTCTCGTCGATGACCTGGCGCGCGATCTCTTTGAGCGAGGTGCCCAGCGAGATCGTGATGCTGCGGCGCTCTCGCTCGGCATTGTGGATGTGCTCGGGCAGGTCGTCCAGATCAATGACGCCGTCTTTGTCGAGGACGATGGCGCGCTCAATGGTGTTTTCCAACTCGCGCACGTTGCCGGGCCAGCTGTAGGCGCTCAGCGCCGAGGTGGCAGCGCGAGTCAGCCCCGAGATCTGGCGGTTGTTGCGCTCGGCGTAGCGGGTCAGGAAGTGGTCGGAGAGCAAGGGGATGTCCTGGCGCCTGTCGCGCAGCGGCGGCGGGGTCAGGCGCACGACGTTGAGCCGGTAGAAGAGATCCTCGCGGAAGTTCCCAGCCTTGATCTCGTCTTCGAGGTCTTTGTTGGTCGCCGCGATCACCCGGCAATCGACTTTGATCGGGTGGTTGGTCCCCAACCGCACCACTTCGCCCTCCTGCAGCGCCCGCAAGAGGCGCACCTGGACCTGGAGGGGGACGTCGCCGATCTCGTCGAGGAAGAGCGTGCCACCGTCGGCGGCCTGAAAGCGGCCCTGACGGCGCTGTGAGCCGGTGAAGGCGCCCGGTTCGGTGCCAAAAAGCTCGGCTTCCATGATGGACTCGGGCAGCGCGGCGCAGTTGACGGCCACAAAGGGCTTGTCGCGGCGGTCAGAGAGATCGTGCAGCGCCCGGGCAAAGAGTTCTTTGCCGGTGCCGGACTCGCCGGTCAGCAGCACGGTGGCCCGCGAGGGGGCGACCTGTTTGGCCATGTCGACCATGGCGCGCATGGAGGGCGAAGAGCCGATGATGGTGCGCTCGGTCTGGAGACCGGCCAGTTGGGCCTTGAGGGAACGGTTTTCGGCCACCAGCGCCTGGCGCTCAAGGGCTTTGCGGGCGCTCTTGATAAGCACGGCGCGCTTGAGGTGCTTGGTGACAAAGTCATTGGCCCCGGCCTTCATGGCCTCGACGGCCTTCTCTACGGTGCCAAAGGCGGTCATCATGATGACCTCGGTCTCGGGCCACAGAGCGCGGGCGGCCTTGAGCAGGTCGAGGCCGTTCATTTCGGGCATCATCAGATCAGTGATGATCAGGTGGACCTGCTGCTGGCGCAGAATGTCGAGCGCTTGTTGACCGCTGGTGGCGCACAGAGCGTGGTAGTTCTCGCGCGTGAAGGTTTTTTCGAGCGCTTTGAGGTGTGGGGCTTCATCGTCGACGAGCAGGACTGTGGCCATGATTTCCCGTTGGCTTGCGGTGAGGTGGACCTGGGGGTGAAACAGCGCAGAGTCCGGTTTGAGTCCCGCCCATTGCCCAGCAAGGGAAGATAAATCCAGGGACCGGCGGTTACCCGATGGAATCGCCCTTCGATGGTGGCGGCGCGAATGTGGTGACCGTTGGGTCATTGCCGTGATGTGTCGGTGACATTGTAGCGCGCTCGGGGATGAAAATCAGCCAAGAATTGTGCTGTGGGTTCAACGCAAGGACCGCGGCGCGGCTCGGGGTCGTGGTTTTCGGCCCTGACGATGTCTGAAGGCGGCACAGAGCGGTGCTTTGAACCCTTGTTGGGGTGGGTGGCGCGGTTGACCCGTGGCTTGTCTTGGCGTAGGGTTGAAAGTCGTGTTGTCCCGCAGTGACACATCACTTTAAAGAGAGAAAACTTCAGTCCTCCCATGGCTCGTCTGACATACAAAGATGCGGCAGGTGTCTCCCGCAACGTGCCCCTCAAGCGCCTGATGACCATCGGGCGCCATCCTGACCAGGACATCCAGATACTGGATCGGGTGGTGAGCAAGGCCCACTGCGCCATTGAGCTTATCAATGGACGCTACTCCGTTTACGACACAGGCAGTCGCAACGGGACCTACGTCAACGGGGTGCGGATTTCCTCGCGACGTCCCTTGAAAGACACCGATGAGATCGCCATCGGCTCCACCAGGCTGAAGTTCATCGAGGATCGCCCCGAAAACAGCTTGCTGACGCGGGTGACCTTCCACGACAGCTCCACCGACACGGCCATACGGTCGAGGGTCTCGGGCGAGAGCAAAGAGGGCTTCCTGCCCGAGAGCCAGATCAAGAGCGTGGAGACGTTGCGGCGCGACTACGAGAAGTTGCGCATCGCGATGGAGCTTCAGGAGTCGATCGGGCTGGAGTTTGAGCAGGAGGTGCTGCTGAGCAAGATCCTGGACAAAGCCTTCCAGATCTTCCCGGCCGATCGCGGCGTCATCTTGATGTACGACAACGAGGATCAGCTGGTCCCGAAGGTTTATAAAAACCGCAAGGGGCGCGACAGCGAGAACATCCGCATCAGTCAGACCATCCTCAAAGAGGTCATCGACGAGAAGGCCGCCGTGCTGAGCCACGACGCCATGAGCGACAGCCGCTTCTCCGGTGCCCACTCCATCATCCTTGAAGGCATCCGCAGCACCGTCAGCGTGCCGCTGCTCTACCAGGACGATCTGCTTGGGGTCATTCACCTCGACAGCCAGAACGCGCTGGGAGCCTTTGCCGAAAAAGACCTCCAGATCCTGACCGGTTTTGCGCGTCAGGCGGCCATCAACATCCGCCACAGCGCCCTGCTCAAGCGCATGGAGCAGGAGATCGTGGTGCGCCAGAACCTCCAGCGCCTGCTGAGCCCGCAATTGGTCGACGAGGTCGTCAGCGGCCGGGTCGAGATCCAGAAAGGCGGCGAAGAGCGCGACGCGACAATGCTCTTTGCCGACATCCGCGGCTTTACGGCGCTCTCTGAGCGGATCACCGCCCAGGGGCTGGTCACGCTGCTCAACAATTACTTTGAGGTCATGGTCGATGTGATCTTTGCCCACGGCGGCACGCTGGACAAATTTGTCGGCGACGAGATCATGGCCCTGTGGGGCGCGCCCATCCAGACCGAAGAGGCCGAGCAAAAGGCGGTCGAGTGCGCCCTGGCCATGCGCGAGGCGCTGCAGCAGTTCAATGAGCTGCGCCGCATGGAGTTTGAGATCGCCCAGGAGTCCGGCACCATTGACCGCGCCCTGCAGTTTGAACCCCTGCGGATCGGCATCGGCATCAATACCGGGCGGATCGTCGCCGGTTACATCGGCTCCAGCAAGAGCCTGAGCTACACCGTCATGGGCGACCCGGTCAACACCGCCAGCCGCTTCTGCGGCGCCGCGGGCCCCGGCGAGATCATCATCGGCGGCTCCACCCACGAGGCCGTCCGAGGCCAGTTCCACATCCAACGCATGGAGCCGCTGAGCCTCAAGGGCAAGCAGAACCGCGTCGAGGCCTTCAAGGTCCTGAGCGACTCCGCCCCCACAGCGTCCGACCTGGAACAGGCCACCTACGATCCAATGGTCTCTACCGGCGAGATGTGGCCCGTGGAGCGCAAAAAACGCCCCAAGGTCTCCAGCGGCGAGCACCGCCCATTGGCCCGGCCCTCATCGCTCTCCATCAAGTCGCCCAGCCTTGATGACGACAAGTAGACAAGCCCAGCGCCCCAACACCCATCGTCAGCCCATCATGACGGTCCCACCAGGCCGCCTGCCCCGCGCGATATGCGGGCCGGTACGCCAGGACGCCAAGAAAGACCTTCAAGGGGCCACATTCGTGGTGTGCTGACTTGAGCATGGCGCACTCTAGTGGTATCAATCAGAGTACGGCCATTGTCAGCAGTTCCCTTCCGTTCCCTGAACCTGGCCGCACCCCAATCAACCCAGGATTCTATCCAATTATGGTCCAAGCCGTCTCCCAACGATACAACATCACCGAGCGGATCGACGCTGGGGGTATGGCCGAGGTCTTCAAGGGCACTGTCACCAGCCTGAAGGGTTTCGAGAAAGAAGTCGCCATCAAGCGCATCCTGCCGTCCTTGACCAAGGATCAGCGCTTTGTCCGCATGTTTCTCGATGAGGCCAAGCTCTCCCTGCACCTCAACCACGCCAACATCGTTCAGGTCTTCGACATCGGCCAGGCCGACGAGACGTACTTCATCGTCATGGAGTACATCAACGGCTGCAACCTCAAAGACATCCTCAACTCCCTGGCGCAGCGCGGCGAGCGGCTGCCGGTCGAGCAAGCCATCTTCATCACCATGGAGATCTGCAAAGGCCTCGACTACGCCCACAGCAAGAGCAAAGACGGGCAGGCGCTCGGCGTCGTCCACCGCGACATCTCGCCGCCCAACGTCCTCGTCTCGCGCGATGGTGAGGTCAAGATCACCGACTTTGGGCTGGCCAAGGCCGTCATCCAGCTTGAGCACACCGACCCCGGGATCGTCAAAGGCAAGTTCGGCTACCTCTCACCCGAGGCCGCCTACGGCGAGGCCGTCGATCCACGCACCGACATCTTCGCCGCTGGCATTGTCCTGTGGGAGATGCTGGCCGGAAAGCGCCTCTTCCTTGGCAAAACGGACCTCAAAACCCTTGAGCAGGTCCGCAAAGCCCACATCCCGGCGCTGAGCAGCATCAACCCCGACGTCCCCCCCGAACTTGAGGAGATCCTGCGCAAGGCCCTCCACCGCGAACGCGATCAGCGCTACAGCAGCGCCCGTCAGCTCGGTGAAGCCCTGGCCAGGCTCCTCTTCTCGCAGGGGCGCACCGTCACCACCTACGACCTGGCCGCCCTCGTCGGCGGGGTTCTGGACCACAAGCCCAAAAAATCCAAGCCTCTGGAGTCCGGCGACCAAAACGTCATCGACATCCTCATCCAGAACCAGCTTGAAAAATTCATCTCGGTCGAGGAACGCCGCGACTTTGATGAACTCAACATCGTCGGCGCCACACCGTTGACCATCGACGACCTCGACGGTCAATCCGCCTCCTCTTACCCCGCCTTTGGCTTTGAAGACCCCCGCACGTGGTCCGATGCCTTTGGCGAAGACGCCCCAGGAGGCACCGGCCCTGTCGCCACACAAGCCGAAGTCTCTGGCCCCAAGACGGTCAACTCTGGCGCACACTCCGCCTCGCGCATCACCGTCCACTCACCGCCCGGCGGCAAACCCGCCCCGCCGCCGCCCACGCTGACCCCGCCCGACACGGAGGATGAAGGCGGCGTCCCGGTGGCCATCTGGGCTGTGTTCATTGTCTTGCTTGTGCTCGTCGTCGCCGGACTCGGTTACCTGATCTTCACCATGCTTTAGAGCGAAGACCGCTTAAGATGGGCCTTGAAACGGCAAGAATAGAGCTCGCCTCTGGCCATGTCCGCGCGCGTTTGATTTGGCCACAGCGCCCGCCCAAACGCTCTCGGCGCCGACAAGGCGAGCCTCAGAGCCCACAAGCCCCTGCGCCTTGTATGCAGCACCCACCCGGCGCGGCGCTCGACAAATTCACATGCACACATCGCCCCCGGCGCGCACCGCGCTGTGGACGCCCAACAACCCCCCTGCACCTGGATCGGAGCCCATCGTGAACAACTTTCTTGTCATGATCCTCGCCGGGGGCGTCGGCTCCCGCTTGATGCCCCTGACCCGCGACCGCGCCAAACCCGCCGTGCCCTTTGGGGGACGCTACCGCATCATTGACTTTGTGCTGTCCAACTTCGTCAACTCGGGGTTTTTGAAGATCAAGGTCCTGACCCAGTACAAAAGCGAGTCGCTCAACACCCACATCAGCCGAGGCTGGCGGCTGGCCTCCATTGCCGACCAGTACATCGAACCCGTGCCCGCCCAGCAACGCCTGGGGCCCCAGTGGTACAAAGGCAGCGCCGACGCCATCTACCAGAACGCGAACATCATCACCGACGAGGACCCCGAGTATGTGGCCGTCTTTGGCGGCGACAACATCTACAAGATGGATGTCCGCCAGATGTCCAAGTACCACATCGACAAGAACGCCGACCTGACCGTCGCCGCCATCCCCGTCCCCATTGAAGAAGCCAGCGCCTTTGGCATCATCAAGGTCGATGAGCATGGCCGCATGCTGGAGTTTATCGAGAAGCCCGAGAACCCCCCGCCGATGCCCGGCGATCCCACCCGGGCGCTGGCCAGCATGGGCAACTACATCTTTACCACCGACGTTTTGCTGCGGGTGCTGGCCTCGGACGCCGAAAACCCCATGTCCGTGCACGACTTTGGCAAGAGCATCATCGCCTCCATGGTCGAATCCCACGACGTCTTCGTCTACGATTTTTCCACCAACCGCGTGCCGGGCCAGCCCGAGGGAGAGCGAGGGTACTGGCGCGATGTCGGCACGATCGAGAGCTACTGGAAGGCCTCGATGGACCTGGTCAGCGTCACGCCCGCCTTTGACCTCTACAACCGGCGCTGGCCCATCCGCTCCAACCAGGACCACAACCCGCCGGCCAAGTTTGTTCACGACGACTTTGCCAACAAACGCGTCGGTCAGGCGGTCAACTCCATGGTCTCAGACGGCTGCATCATCTCGGGGGGCCGGATCGAGAACTCGGTCCTCTTCCCCTCCGTGCGCGTCCACTCCTACTCGCACGTTTCGGACTCGATCCTCTTTGAAGGCGTGGAGATCGGCCGCCACAGCAAGCTCAAGCGCTGCATCGTGGACAAAGGCGTCGTCATCCCACCCGGCATGACCATCGGCTACAACCTCGAGGAGGACCGCGAGCGCTTCCACGTCTCGCCGGACGGCACCGTGGTCATCGCCAAAGGCGAAGAACTCGAATGAGGTTCTGGGCGCGCTTAGCCCTCACTCAGCCCCTCCAGGTGCGGCCCCACGAGCGCTGCGCCTGATGCCGACGCCCCCTGGCCATACAAAACGGCTCGCCGTTGGCCTTGATGGACACAACGCACCATGAAAGAGACCCTGGCCACCTTCCTGTGGCATATGCATCAGCCCGATTACACCCTGCCGGGTGAGCTGCGAAAGCTCCTGCCCTGGGTCCGCCTCCACGCCACCAAGGCCTACTATGATATGCCGTGGCTGCTCCAGCGCCACCCCTCGATCAAGGCCTGCATCAACCTCTCGGGGTCGCTGCTGACGCAGATGGTGGACTATCTGGAGCACGGGGCTCGGGATGTGTGGTGGGATTTGACGCTCAAGCCCGCCGAAGCCTTGACGGACGATGAGCGCTCTTTTGTCCTGGAGCACTTTTTTTCGATCAACTGGGACCGCCAGATCAAGCCCATCCCCGGGTATTGGCGCCTGCTCCAGAAGCGCAACCAGGACCGCGCGCCCCAGCGCTTCTCGGTGCAGGAGATGCGCGACCTGCAGGTCTACTTCAACCTGGCCTGGAGCGGCTTTGCGGCGCGGCGCGATTATGCCTCGGTGTTGGGGCAGCTTTTGGAGCGCGGCGGGGAGTACGCCGAAGAAGACAAGGGACGGCTGCTGGAGTTGCAGATCGAGATCATGGGCAAGGTGCTGCCGATGTACCGGGAGCTTGCCCAGCGCGGTCAGGTGGAGTTGACGACCACGCCGATGTTCCACCCCATCCTGCCGCTGCTGGTGGACAGCGACGTGGCGCGCCGGGCCACACCGCAGCGGCCCAGACCTCGTCGGTTTTCCTGGCCTCAGGACGCCGCGTGGCACGTGGAGTCGGCCTGCGCCCAGTTTGAGCGGATTTTTGGGCACCGCCCCAAAGGCATGTGGCCCGCCGAGGGCAGCGTCAGCCCCGAGGTCATCGGGCTCTTTGCCCGCTCGGGTGTGCGCTGGATCGCCAGCGACGAAGACGTGTTGATGGCCTCTCACCCCAGGCACCACAACCGCACCGACGCGCTCTATCGACCCTACGAGGTCTTCAGCGACGAAGGCTCAGTGGCGATGGTCTTCCGCGACCACCTCATCTCCGACCTGATCGGCTTCACCTACGCCTCCAACTCGCCCCAGGACGCGGCCAACGACATGCTGGCGCGGATCCGCCAGGGCGGCCAGGAGGCCACCGCCACCGGCAGGCCGCTGGTGCCCATTGTGCTGGATGGCGAAAACCCCTGGGAATCCTACGAAGACGACGGGCTCCACTTTTTGACCGCGCTCTACGAGGCGCTCGAAGCCGCCCCCGACGTGACGACCGTCACCGTCAGCCAGGCGCTCGACGGGGGACTGCCCGCCGGACACCTCCACCACCTCCACAGCGGCAGTTGGATTCAGGCCAACTACCAGATCTGGATTGGCGCCAAAGAAACCAACGCGGCGTGGAACCTCCTGGGACAAACCCGCGCCTTTGTGGAAGAAACGCGGGTGCAACGCGGACTGAGCGACGATGACCCTGCCTTGATGCAGGCCATGGACGCGCTGCACTCTGCCGAGGGCAGCGACTGGTTCTGGTGGTACGGGGACGACTTCTCCAGCGAACAGGACAAGGCCTTTGACAGCCTCTTCAGGGGATACTTGAAGGCCGCCTACAAGGCCCTTGGCCAGACGCCCCCTTCAGCCCTGCACCGCTCGATCTCCACCGTGCAGCCCTCGATTGAGATCATCCCCCAAAAGGCGCTGATCAAGCCGGTGATCGACGGGGTCGTGGCCAGCTTCTTTGACTGGTCGGGGGCGGGGCGCTACGAGCCTCGCGGCGGCGCAGGGTCCATGTACCGGGCCCGGCGCTACATCAAGAGCGTCTACTTTGGCTGCGACCTGGAAAACTTCTACCTGCGCATCGATCCCGACGTGGATCTGGGCGCCGAGGCCATCGAAGAACTCAACGTCCAGATCATCTTCCACGGTCAGACCCTCGACGGCCCCACACACGTCGTGCGCATCCCCCTGACCGAGCCCTCAAAGTGGACCGCCAAAGAACTGGGCGCCGCAGGCCCCGCCCTCCAGGCCCCCCAGGAAGGCCTGGGTGCCTTTGCTCGCCATCTGGAGGTCGCCATCCCCTTCAAGGCCGCTGGCTTGCTCCCAGGGCAGACCCACCGCTTTGCGCTGACCCTGGAACGCCGCCAACTGGAGATCGACCGGCATCCTCCCCACGGCGACATCGAGTTTGAAGTGCCAGACGAGCACTTTGAAAAGCGCAACTGGTTTGTCTAAACCCTGCCAGAACACACCTCTTCCCTCTTTCAGCCTGCTTTTTTCCAACCCAGTGCATCATTGACCGATTCAAGATCTCATCCTGGTCGGCTGCGCTCACATGTGCATGGGCGTTGTGGTTCTGAGCGGACCAACAAATACCAAGAGCAGAAAAATATCGGGAGGGTGTGCGAGGATTTGACAATAAAGCAAGCAAGGGGTGAAATCATTCGAGCAAACCGAACAGAGGGCGCAATCAGGACGCATCATCGGCATAGACGAAGGAGTGACAGGGACAGTGGAGTGGCTCAATTACCATCACCTGCTTTATTTCTGGGTTGTCGCACGCGAAGGCACCATCACCAGCGCGGCCAAGACCTTGAGCCTGTCGCCCTCAACCATCAGCGGCCAGATCAACCAGCTTGAGGCCTCGATGGGCCAGAAGCTCTTCAAGCGTTCGGGGCGCAACATTGTGCTGACGGACGTGGGGCGCTCGGTCTTTCGGTACGCGGACGACATCTTTACGCTGGGCCGCGAGTTGATGGACTTTGTCCACGGCCGCCAGCTCAAGCGCATGCACCTGCACGTGGGCATCTCAATGGTGGTGCCCAAGTTGGTGGCTTCGCGTCTGGTGGAGCCGGCGTTGGCGCTGCCCGAAAAGATCCACCTCTTTTGCCACGAGGGTTCGACCGAAGAGTTGATGGCCGACCTGGCCACCCACCACCTGGACGTGGTCCTGACCGACGCCCCGCTGGGCCAGGACACCCGCGTGAGGGCCTTCAACCACCTGCTGGGCGAGTGCGGTGTGTCCTTTGTGGCTGCGCCCCATCTGGCGGCTCAGCTGCGTGAGGGCTTCCCTCAGTCGCTCACAGGCGCCTCGGTCCTGCTGCCCATGTCCAGCAGCGCCATGCGCCGCAAGCTCGACCACTGGTTCCAGGACAACGACATCCACCCCCAGATCGAGGCCGAGTTTGACGACAGCGCCCTGATGAAGGTCTTTGGCCAGCACGGCCGGGGCGCCTTCCCGGTCCCCTCGGTGGTCATCGATGAGATCGCGCGCCAATACGGCGTCGAGCACCTGGGCCAGATCAGCGGGGTCAAAGAGAGCTTCTACGCCGTCTCGGTCCAGCGCCAACTGCGCCACCCCGGCGTGGTGGCCATCTCCCAGGCCGCCACCATGGACCTCTTCAAAGACTCTAAGCCTCCAGAATGAGTCGCTGTGCGATGTGGGGGATGTTGGCCTCATAAAAAAGCTCCCCCTCATCCACAAACCCCAACCGCCGATACAAATCCGCCGCATCCACCTGAGCATGCAGGTAAAGGCTCCCAAAGCCCTCTTGCCGCGCATACGCCATGATGTGCCGCATCATCGCCGACCCCAGCCCTCTGCCCCGGCTCGCCTCTAAAACCGCCACCCGGCCAATCTTCCCCACCGCCCCATCATCCTTGGACACCATCCTCAAGGTCCCCAGCACCGCCCCATCGGCCCCAGTGGCCAACAAATGCGTCGCCCCCAGGTCATACTCATCGCGCTCGATCTCAAGGGGAACCTGCTGCCCAACCACAAAGACCTCATAACGGATCTTGTAAGCGGCTTCGACCCGAGGATCATCCCCCGTAAAAATGGCAAAAGAAACGTCCACGCAGTGACCTCAACATGGCTGCAAAACAAAACCAAAGGCGCAAACCCGCGCCCCAAACCTTCCCATCAGCCCCAATTTAAACCGAGCCGACGGCGAAACCCAGACTTAGGTGACTTTGTTGCAAGGCTGGCGGTCGATTCAGGCAGGCAACTCCGCAAAGGGGAACGTAATCTTCCCTGCGGGTGCCGCTGTTGCGAGGCTGGCGCTTGATTCCAGCAGGCGGCTTTGGTGGGGGAACGTAATTTTTCCCGCAGGTGACGTTGTTGCGAGGCTGGCGCTTGGTTTGGGCCAGGTGCTTCGCAAAGGGGAACGTAATTTTCCCGCAGGTGACTTTGTTGTTGGGATGGCGGTCGATTCCAGCAGGTGACTTTGTTGTTGGGATGGCGGTCGATTCCAGCAGGTGGCTTCGTTGGGTGAGCGTGCTTGATTTGTGACAGGTGGCTTTGTTGGGTGACCCAGGCAGTTCGGGTCAGGCGATCGTAGCGCTCACTGGCGGGGTCACGTGGCTGGGGCCCCTGCCCCAGCCACGGAGAGACTCCGTTGGAGTCTCCAAGCCCCTTGTTCGCTTGTCGACTTTGTTGG
>CAKZKQ010000130.1 GCA_937123825.1 uncultured Pseudomonadota bacterium | reverse complement strand
GCCACCTGCTCGAATCAACCACCAGCCTCGCATCAAAGCCCCCTCCTTGAATCGACCGCGTTCACACAACAAAGCCCACAAGCGAGCAAGGGGCTTGGAGACTCCGCAGGAGTCTCTCCGTGGCTGGGGCAGGGGCCCCTGCCACGTGACCCCTTAGCGAGCGCTATAATCGCCTGACTCTAACTGCTTGGGTCTTCCAACAAAGCCCACTGCTTGATTCAACCGCCACCTTTCAACAACGGCACCTGCGGGAAAAATTACGTTCCATTCTGCGGAGCGACCTGCTTGAATCAACCGTCTGCCTCGCATCAAAGCCACCTTCCTTGAATCAACCACATTACCCATCAAAGCCACCAACTTAAACGGCTTGAACCAAGGCGCTTACGCACGCCGTTCAAAGAGTGGAAAGCGGGTGCCAGAAGTGCCATGATTGAGCTTCATGAGTGCCCAACGGGAGGATGCATTTTGAATAACCACACCCGCTCGACGAACTGGCGCTGGACCAGTTGGATGGGGATGGTGCTTGTGGGGGTGTTGTGGCTGGTGCCTGGCTGTGGCCAGGACCAGGACGAGCCCCCGCCGCGCGAGCCCGAATGTGGCGACGGCTTTGTGGATGATGGCGAAGCCTGTGACGATGGTCTCTCGAACAGCGATGAAGCCTCGAACGCCTGCCGCACCGATTGCACCCTGCCCGCCTGCGGAGATGGGGTCGCTGATCAGGGCGAAGCCTGTGATGACGGCAACACCGTCGATGGTGACGGCTGTGCGGCGGACTGTGCGCTGGAGTTTTGCGGCGATGGGGTCACCAACAACGCTGGCTCTGAGCAATGCGATGACGGCAATGACGTCGATGGCGATGGCTGCACGGCGGCCTGCGCGCTGGAGCACTGCGGCGATGGGGTCACCAACAACCTCGACGCCGAAGCTTGCGACGATGGCGACTCCAACGCGCTGGAGCCCGACGCCTGCCGCCCGGATTGCACCCTGCCCGCCTGCGGGGATGGCATCGTCGACACCGACGAGGGCTGTGATGACGGCAACACCGTCGATGGCGATGGCTGCACGGCAGACTGCGCACTGGAGTTTTGCGGCGACGACGTGGTCAACAACGCCGGAGCTGAAGCCTGTGATGATGGCAACAACGATGACGGCGATGGTTGTGATGCGACCTGTCTGACCGAGTTCTGCGGGGATGGTCTGGTCAACAACCTTGACACTGAAGCCTGCGATGATGGCGTGCTCAACGCGCTGGAACCTGACGCCTGCCGCCCGGATTGCACCCTGCCCGCCTGCGGGGATGGCATCGTGGACATCGACGAAGCCTGCGACGACGGCAACAACGACGACGGCGATGGCTGCAGCGCGCTGTGCGCTGTGGAGTTCTGCGGTGACGGTGTGATCAACAACGGCGACGCCGAAGCCTGCGATGATGGCAATGACATCGACGGCGACGGCTGCGCCGCTGGGTGCGTGCTGGAGTTCTGCGGCGATGGTGTGGTCAACAACGCTGGGTTTGAGCAGTGCGACCAGGGTCCCCTCAACGACGATCAAACCCCTGGCGCCTGCCGCACCAACTGCCGCCGGGCAAGGTGCGGCGACGGCGTCCAGGATGAGGGCGAAGACTGCGACGATGGCAACAACCGCGATGGCGATGGCTGCGCTGCGTCTTGTGAAGAAGAGGTCTGCGGCGACGGCATCGTGCAAGAGGCCCTGGGTGAAGCCTGCGACGACGGCGGACGCCTTGGCGGCGACGGCTGCAGCATCGATTGCACGCTGGAGTGCGGCGATGGCCAACCTGGACCCTACGCCGGAGCCGTCGAGGCCATCGAGCTGGTCTGGCTGGCCTCCACATGCCTGGGCGACGAAGAACCCCGACCCGAGCTTCGCCGCCACATCACCTTCTTCATCAACGGCATCCAAATCCACCGCCAGGAGCTGACCGGCGAATGTGTCTGCCAACCCGGCATCGGCACCGCCACACTCACCGACCGCCAAACCATCGCTCGCCTTCGCTCAGGCACCAACGCCCTGCGCGTCCAGGTCGAAGGCGGCGATCTGGCCTGGGCCATCATGAACCTGGGTGAGGTCGGAGAAGTGGTTCTTTTTGACGAGGGCCAGGGCCAGGACGCCCAAAACCGCACCGATGACCGCTGTCTGGCTGGCGCCACCATCAACGCCAACAACACCGCCCAAATCCGACGCGAAGCCTGCGACGACGGCAACAACGACGGCGGCGACGGCTGCTCCGCCACCTGCGATTTTGAGGTCTGCGGCGACAACATCCTCGCCGCTGGCGAAGAATGCGACGACAGCAACCTCGACAACGGCGACGGCTGCTCCGAGACCTGCACCCTGGAGAACTGCGGCGACGGCTTTGAAGACCGCATCGAAGAGTGCGACGACGGCAACAACGACGGCGGCGATGGCTGCGACCCGCTGTGCCGGATTGAGGTCTGCGGCGACGGCGTCGTTCAAGAAGGCGAAGGCTGCGACGACGGCAACGACTTTGACGGCGACGGCTGCACCGCGCTTTGCCAACGCGAAACCTGCGGCGACGGACAGGTCCACATTGGCGAAGCCTGCGACGACGGCAACCAGGACAACGGCGATGGCTGCTCCGAGCGATGCCTGCTTGAGGGCTGCGAACCCGGACTGGACACCGACAACGACGGCCTGGATGACTGCGTCGAGACCCGCACCGGGCGCTTTGTCGATGCCGACAACACCGGCACTGACCCCAACAACCCCGACTCCGACGGCGACGGCCTCACCGACGGCCAGGAGGTCCTGGGCACCGACGCCGGGCTCAACCTGCCGGCCCTGGGCGCCGATCCCAACCGCCGGGACCTCTACCTTGAGATCGACTGGTTTGAAGACGCCAGCCAATGCGCGCGCCACAGCCACCGACCCACAGACCAGGCCGTCGCCCTCCTTGAAGAGATGTTCGACAATGCCCCACTGCCCAACCCCAACGGACGCCCCGGCATCGCCATGCACGTCGATGTCGGACAGGGACGCGGCCTGACCGGCGGCTCACTCATCGAAGTCGAAGAGGACAACCTGATCGGGCGCGTCGACGGCGAATTCCTCGACTACAAAGCCGCCCACTTTGACCCGCTGCGCAAAGGGGTCTTCCACTACGTCCTGGCCGTCCACCGCTACGACGGCACCAACAGCAGCGGCTGGGCAGAGATCAACGGTGACGACTTCATCCTCGCCTCACAGTGCTGGTTCAACACACCCATCTGGGTCGCGGGCACCATCGCCCACGAACTCGGACATAACCTGGGCCTGCGACACGGCGGCGACCGTGACTGCAACTTCAAGCCAAACTACAACTCTGTGATGAACTACAGATCCCAGTTCCTGGGCCAGGACGTGGACTGCAACGGGCGCGGCGACAACGTGGTGGACTACTCCCACGGGCGCAACGCCCCGCGCAACGAAACCAACCGCGACGAAAACGCCGGCAGCTGCGGCGGGCGCGGCATCGACTGGAACAACGACGGCGACCTGACCTCGGGCGTCCGCGCCGACATCAACAGCCAGGACAGCCAGCAAAACGGCGCCTGCGGAGGCTCGCTGACCGTGCTCGAAGACTACGACGACTGGGGACGGCTCAACCTCGTCATCGGCCTTGGCGACCGCGACGGGGCCATCGCCCCCGAAATCCAGGCCTGCCCGGCCGCACCTGCGCAGCACGAGCACGGGGGTGAGCGATGAAGAAGCTGACTTTGATGCTGACGCTCGGCCTGCTGAGCATCTGCAACGCCGCCCTGGCCCAGGACTGGGTCCAGGAGGCCTCAGAGCTGCCCGCCGCGCGCTCCCAAAACTCCGCGGTCGTGCTCGCCGGTGGCCAAGCCATCGTCATGGGCGGCTTTGAAAGCGAAGGCCAGACCGCAGCCACCTATTTGTACGACCCCCAAGAAGACCAGTGGACCCAGATTGCGGACATGAGCTTTGCCAGACGCGGCGCCGCGGCCTGCGCAGGGCTTGACGGGCGAGTGCATATTTTTGGGGGCTGGGGCGGCAGGCTGCTGCGCGAACACGAGGTCTACGACCCTCAAACCCAGGCCTGGGCCATCGCCGCCCCCATGCCCGCCGGGGGCTGGGAACCAAGCTGCACCACCGACGACAACGGCCTGATCCACGTCTTTGGCGGCGAAGGTCGGCTGGTCCGACACGACATCTACAACCCCCAAAGCGACACATGGTCCAGCGCCGATCCCATGCCGACCGCACGCATGCAACACGACAGCCTCAAGGCCTTTGACGGTCGGATCTTTGTCTTTGGCGGCGGAGAACAAAACAACATCGGCACCCAGGTCGACGTCTACGATCCACAAACCGGCACCTGGACCACCGCCGCCCCCCTGCCCAGACCCACGCGGCAAGCCGCCGCCATCGCCTCCCCCAGCGGCCACCTGCTCATCGTCATGGGCGGCTCAAACAACTTCTTCAACAACGGCTCGCCGGTCTTCAATCAAACCCTGATCTACGACGCCGTCCACGACGCCTGGAGCGCTGCGGCGCCCCTGGCCACCCCCATGCGAGAGACCGCCGCGGTCTGGCTCGACGGCACCATCCACCTCTTTGGCGGCAGCGACGGCCGCCCCCGATCCCTCCACCAATCCTGGGCGCTGAACCGAGAGCGCAATCAGCCCCCCGGCGCCGACCTCTCCGGCCTGCCCGAGGCGCTCTTTGAAGGCCAACGCGCCACTTTGGAGGTCCCCGGCCAGGATCCCGAAGGCGATCCCACATCGGTGGACTGGGACTTGAACGGCGACGGCGTCTTTGGTGACGCCGAAGGCTCCACCGCCACCCTCGACATCCTCGACGGCCCCGGCACGCTCGATGCCCAGGTCCGGGTCATCGACCGCTTCGGCGCCCAGAGCTTCATCGACGTCAACATCCCCATCGAAAACCTCCCACCGGCCTTCACCACCACCCCCACCGAAGAAGCCTGGGTCAACACACTCTGGCGCTACAGCTTGCGCGCCATCGATCCAGCAGGCCAGCGCGACCCTTTGACCTTTGAGTTGGTGGACGCCCCCGAAGGCATGATGCTGAGCGACAACGCGCTGGAATGGACCCCGGGCGCCGACCAACGCGGCGCACACACCATCACCTTGCGCACGGACGACGGCGACGGCGGTGTCACCGACCAAAGCTGGACCCTCACCATCGCCGGACAAGACGCCGACCTTGATTTGAGACCAGACGAGGACGACAACTGCCCCCAGGACGCCAACCCCAGCCAGCGCGACACCGACGGTGACGGACTGGGCGACGCTTGTGACGACGACGCCGATGACGACGGCGTGGCGCTGGACGACAACTGCCCGCTGATCCCCAACGCCGACCAACTCGATCTGGACGCCGACGGCACCGGCGACGCCTGCGACAGCGACGACGACAGCGACTTCATCCCCGACGCCGAGGACAACTGCCCCGCACAAACCAACCCCGCCCAGGCCGACGCCGACGGAGACGGCATCGGAGACGCCTGCGACCTCGATCTGGACAGCGACGGCGACAACGTCCCCGACCTGCGCGACAACTGCCCCAGGATCGCCAACGCACAACAACTCGACGCTGACCTGGACGGCATCGGGGACGAATGCGACCTCAGCGACGACAGCCCGCAAGGCAACCCCGACAATGGACAGAGCGCCTCGTCCGACGGCGGCTGCCAAAGCGCCCCGGGACGCTCAGGTACAGACCAATCGTGGTGGTTGATGCTGCTTGGACTCGGATGGGTGACCTACAGACGCAGAAGCAAGCGTCACACCGGCATGATGCGGCAGGCAAAGCACTTGTAGGCCTGCTGTCCCGAGAGGTTGTCGTAGAACTGGTCGTCCACAAGGCTGTTGGCGGGCATCTTGTAGAGCGGCGCGCCGGTGTCTGGCCCCACCATCTGGGCAAAACCAAAGCCGTTGGGCACAAAAATGGTGTCGGGGCGCATGTCCTGCCATACCAACGCCGTGCCCCGCACCTTGCCCCTGGGGCTCTCTACAAAAATCTCGTCCCCGTCGTTGATCCCTGCGGCGCTGGCGGCCGACGGATGGATCTGAATCAGGCGCACACCATCAAGCTGCTTGCCCGTCTGGGTCCAATGGGTCACCCCTGCAAAGTGCACCACGCTGGAGCGGCCAATCATGCCCATCAACGGGAAGGTGTTGTGCACCTTGCCATTGGCCCTGCCACCCAGCTCCACCTTTTGCGTCAACGCGTGGGGGTTGATGGGGTTGGGCACCAACTCGTCTTTGTAGACAATGGAGGGGTTCTTCCCGGTCACCTCGGGGTGGGTGTAGAAGATCGGCAACGCGCTGTGGCCCGCGGCGGCCAGCTTGGCGTCCATCTCGGGGGTAAAGACCTCGATCTTGCCGCTGGGCGTCAAAAAACGCTGCCCCTTCTTGCCGCCCAGCGCCTCGGCGGCCTTGTACCATGAGGGATGATCCAGATAGAGCGTGCTGACACCGGGGTGGTCGGTGGTCGGGCAGGGCCAACGCAGCGGCTCGTCCATCGACGCCATACGCTCCCACGTCATCCCACCCACACCCGGGGTGTGCGCCACAAACTGCGCCCAGAGGTTCTTGTAGTCCATCCAGGCCTTGGGAAACTCGGCGGTCCAGTACGACGAGGGGTTCTTCTTGTCCAGCCGCCCCATCACATGGGCCAGCTCAATCCAGATTTGAGGGTCCGTGAGGCTCTCACCGACCGGCGCCACAGCCGCCTCCTGCCAACGGATCGAGCGGTCATCGCGCCGCATGTAGACCCCTTCGGTCTCCAGGCCGCTGCGCACAGGCAAGATGACGTCGGCATAATAGGCCGGCTCCTCCATAAAGAGGCCGGTGTAGACGTAGAACTCCAGCTTCTTGAAGGCCTCGCGGACCTTGTTGCTGTTGGCCGACGAGAGCATGGGATTGCCCTCGGTCACCACGGCGCGCAGCCGATAGGGTTTGCCAGAGAGGATGGACTGGGCAAAGTAGTCCGGCCCCACCGGCAGCGAGGGCTGGGCGACAGCAGGCGGCTTGGACTTCAACTCCGGCAGACCCAGGCCGCCGGGCCAGGTGTTGTGCATGAAGTTGCACCCGGCGCCAGGGATCCCGACGTTGCCAGTGATCGCCGCCAGGAAGGCCAGCGCGCGGTAGGTGTCAAAGGCCCCCAACTGGTGCGAGATGCCCGCGTTGCAGAAGATGGCGGCGGTGGGCGCGGCGGCATAATCGCGGGCCAGCGCGGCCACGCTCCCCTCAGGCAGCCCGCAGATCCGGTCGGCCCAGGTGGCGGTGTACTTGTTGTCTTTGACGTGCGCGGCCAGCGCTTCAAAACCAAGCACGTTGGCCTCCACAAAGGCCTTGTCGTGCAGGTCCTTGGTGATGATCTCGTGGATCATGCCCAGCGCCAGCGCCAGATCGGTGTGGGGCTTGGGGGCAAGCCAGCGGTCGGCCCAGGCCGCCGTGGCGGTCTTTCGAGGATCGATGACGACCAGCTTGGCGCCGCTCTGGGCGCGGCCGCGCAGCAGGTAGGCAAAGGTCACCGGGTGGGTTTCGGCCTGATTGGTGCCCAAAAAGAGGTAGAACCCGGCCGAACCCAGGTCATCTTTGCCCGTGGCGCCATCCACACCGTAACCGTTGGTGAAGTTGCCCAGCCCAAAGGTCCAGGCCAGCGCGTTGCCGCCCGCGTCATTGCAGACCGGCCCCACGTCAGTGGCGTTGGGACTGCCCAGGAGCTTGAAGAAGCGGCCAATGACGTCCCCCGAGCCGCGCAGCATCCGCCCGGTGGTGCGGTTGGTGATGGTGTGGGCCTGGCCGCTGTCGCGCAGCTTCAGGAACTTGCGGGCGATGACCTCCAGCGCCTCATCCCAGGACACCTCCTTAAAGACCGACTTCTCCACGTCGCCCTTGGGGCCCTTGACCCTGACCAGGGGCTTTTTAAGCCGCCTGGGATTGTAAACCAGCTGCGCCATCAAGTCTGCCTTGACGCAGAGCTGACCGCCCTGGACCTCGTCCCCCTCCAACCCCTCAATCGAGACCACACGGCCGCGCTGCGTGCGCACCTCAAGGCCGCAGTTGGCGTTGCAGAACTGGCAGGCGCTGCGCACGCTCTGGTCGCCCCCCATGACGGGGGACGAACGGGAAAAATCAAAGGTCTGCGGCGCGGACGCTTTGGACGGTTCGGGCGCGGGCCTTGAGGCATCGTCAGGCACCGTCTTCACGGGAGGCTGCTGCGGGATCGTGCAGGCCTGCAAAAGCGTGGCGCCGGTGCCGAGCAACGCGCCTTTAAGGAAGCCACGGCGAGTGGATGAGGTCTGTTTTGAGTCCTTGGTCATGGTCTGAGTCTCGGTCTTCAGTGCAGCGCACAGAGGGCGCAGCAGGTCGCCGTCGAGGGTGTCGAAAGTGGTCGGCGGCGCGTCAATCCGTGGGTGGTGTGCCATCGACGCTCGGCGGACGCCGCAACACACATAAGGACGCCTGGCCTGCGCTTGCGGTCAAACGATCGCGCAAAGGGCTCCACAATGGGGGAGGCTTTGCGGTGTCGTGGCTTGACGCTGCGGTAAAGCGGCACAATGGCGCTGTCCAGATGCGGGCGGTGCCTTTGGCCGATGACACGACCAGTCAAAGGGGCGCGACACATCACAAGGAGTGGCGGGCGACCCCCTCAAAGCACACATCAGGTGGCTGCAATCGGCGGACCGCGTGTGGGATCGATGCGCAGCGCGGCTCGCCTCAAGCGACCAAGACACTGCACGGGTCGAAAACGGCTCTTCGGAGGGACAAAGCGCGCCGCCAGCCCGTACCCAGTGGTCTGCACCACCAGTTCTTGCAGCGACGCCCAACACCTGCGGGCGTGTGCGGGCGTATCAAGGTCGAGCCTGGCGCCCAGGAGATGAACACGGTGGTGCTGGGTGCGGGCCGACTGGAGCAATGAAGCCAAGAGCCTTGGGGTGCACCAGGGTTTGTTGCCATCCAGGAGTCCAAGCGCATCGCGATCCAGGCCAATGAGGTAGAACCCCCCATCAAAGGCAGGGCCAAAGCAAAGGCGGCCGGGCAGAAGCGCCCGCTCGATGTCGCAGACCGAGAGCGATGGGGTGTCGGTGCCCACAGCCACCAAGCGGTCATAGCCCATCGCAGCGGTGTCTTGAAGCGCGTGGGTAAAGCGCTGACCAAAACCATGGCCGCGCTGGTGGAGCGTGTGAACGGCGAGCCCTGCGTTGGCGATGCGCCGCAGCGCAGCCCGCAGCGCGTCTGGCGGTGGCCCATCACAGGCCAGCACGACAGCAGCCTGCGGCGCGGCAACCGTCACCGTCGCCAGCGTCTTGAGGATGAGCGCGGTGTGGAGGTGACGCGCAGCGCGGGGCTCGGCGACAAGCGCTTTGGCTTCATGGCGAGGCAGGCGCGTAAAGACCACAATGGCGCTGTTGGGAGGTTGGGGCACGAAAAGGGTCCATCCACAAAGAGGCATCAAGCCGAGCTGGAGTGCACGGGCGATGATGGAGCAGCCCAGGGGCTTTCGCAAGGGCAAAGCGCAACGACCCTGGGCCCAGCGGCGTTGCCTAGGTCCTGCCTAACAAATGGAACCGAGCCTCGGCGAGGTCGATGGTGTCGAGGGAGAGAATCGAAAGGCTTGGAGTCACGCCAGTGACTCTCAAGAGATGGACACTGGAAAGTGACATCCCTTAGACCTTTCGATTCTCTACAATCGAGGCGAGCACAGGCGAACCGGGGGTTCGTCGAGCACCGCCGACGATGAAATCGGCATCATCGGACCGCCGAGCGATGGGACAATTGTCAGGCAGGGCCTGGGGGCGTCAGACGGCGACACCACAGGAGGCGACCTCAAAACCAGGGGGCACCTCAAAAAAAAGCCGCGGACCCACGAGGGTCGGCGGCTTGGGTACGATGCACCGTAGGGGTTTGGATCGGCCAGCGACGCCAGAAAGTTGCGGCGCCGCAGGTGGTGGCAGACGCGCCCGCGTCAAATTCGGGGCGCGCGAGGCCTTCAGTCGATGCCGCAGACGGTCTTGAGCATGCGGGCGGCGACCTCGTAAGGGTCGGCGTTGGCGTTGGGGCGACGGTCTTCGAGGTAACCGGTGCCCTCTTCGGCCACGTGGCGCGGGATGCGGATGCTGGCGGTGCGGTCGGCCACGCCGTAGCGGAACTCCTTGTAGGAGCAGGTCTCGTGGGCGCCGGTCAGACGCTCTTCGTAGAGGTCACCGTAGACGTCCAGGTGCTCCTGGCGCTTTTCGCCGATGGCCACGCAGGCCTTCTCGATGGCGGCGATGCCGCCGGGGGCGCGCATCTCGGCGGTGGAGAAGTTGACGTGCATGCCGGCGCCGTTCCAATCACCCTTGGCGGGCTTGGCGTCGAGGGTGACGGCGATGCCGTAGTCCTCGGCGGTGCGGTGCAGGATCCAGCGGGCGACCCACACGTGGTCGGGGCAGGTCAGGGGGCCAGCGGCGCCCACCTGGAACTCGGCCTGACCGGGCATGACTTCCCAGTTGAAGCCAGAGATCATCAGACCGGCCTCAAGGACGCGCTCCATGAAGTCTTCGTAGACCTCACGGCCAAAGATCTTGCCCGCGCCGACGCTGCAGTAGTAGGGGCCCTGGGGCTCGGGGAAGCCGTTTTCGGGGAAGCCGTAGGGCTTCTCGTCGGCACCCATGAAGGTGTACTCCTGCTCAAACCCAAAGAGGCTCTCGGTCTTGTCAGCACCGGCTTCGAGCACGGCGCGAACCTGGGAGCGAGTGTTGGTGGCGTGCACGGAGCCGTCGCCGTTGAAGACCTCGCACAGCACCAGCCAGTTGCCAGTGCGGAAGGGGTCGGGGCAGGCAAAGACAGGCTTGAGGACGATGTCCGAGTCGTCGCCGTTGGCCTGGTTGGTCGAGGAGCCGTCGGCGCCCCAATCGGGGAACGTGCTCAGGGGCACGTCCGTCAAGGTACCAGGCTTGGAGAAGGGCAGGTTGTCGCCAGTGAGAACTTTGGTCTTGGAGCGAAGTTCTTTGGTCCGGTCCGTGCCGTCGATCCAGATGTATTCAGCGAGAAGGGGCATCGTTTCTACCTCTGAGTGTGGGTTCAGGCCCATTTTAACGCAACGTGTCAAAGCCCGTCAGGACCGACACCCATGCAGCTAACGCAATGTGTCATAGCGCATTGCATGCCCCTGCACAAGGCCCTTGCGCAACTTTTTCCACCCCACCCCAACCTCGATCCGGACAGGCCCGAGCCCGAGCCCATCTCAGAGAGATGAAAAAAATCCACCGCCGCCCTTCCCCAACACCGCTCCAACACCCCCAATGATCCCTCCCGGGGCCCCTACAACCCACCCAAACCACCCAAAATCCATGGCGCACCGCGCCAAAATGACGCCTTGCGCCGCCCTCTTTCATCCTTTGAGCGCTCGTGGCACCATAAGATCGTGCCCTGCCAAAGCGCACAAGGCAGACCAACCTGGCACTGTGCAACGACTCGATGCCGTATCACCACCCACAACCCACCTGCGCTGCCCGACCCATCTCCCACCAGGAGAGACCAACCCGGCGCCGCAGCCATGGCCCGCACCACCCACCCGCAAAGCGATGCTGACTTCACGAAGACGACTGCGCCAACTCCACCAGGCCATGGCCCAGGCCACCAACTACATCCAATGGCGACAGGTCGCCCAGGAACTCGACCGCGTCGAAGGCAACGACGCCTGGCGGCAAGACCCCAGCTCACCGCACTACGATCACCACTTGATTGAAGAGCACCTGAAGCTGCTGCGCTGCTACCGCCAGACCGGACAACTGGGGCCGCTGAAGGACTTGATCGAAGAGAGCCTGCACCGAAACCTCGGCGACCTGAGCAACCAGGCCCTCTACGAGTACGCGCACACCGGGACCAAACATCTGATCGAGGACTACCTCGACGAGGTCGAGACCACCTTCAACTGGCTCTGCGACACCCCCCTGCCCGGCTACCCCGACAAGCTCAAGCTCCCCATGGTCAAGGAGGCGCTGCGGGTCTTTGGGCGCTCGGCGCTCATCCTCAGCGGCGGCGGCGCGCTGGGGCTCTTTCACCTGGGGGTCGTCAAAGCGCTCTGGGAGCAGGATCTGCTGCCCGAGGTCATCTCGGGGGCCAGCATGGGCGCGATCGTCGCCGGAGGGGCCTGCGTGCGCAACAACGACGAGCTGGCCCAGATGTGGCTCAACGTCGACCAGATCCACCGCCGCGCCGTGCGCATTCAAAACCCCCGTCAGGCCCTCTCCTCAGGCAGCCTCTTTGCCCCCGAGCAACTCTACGAGCACGTCACCAGCAACCTGGGCGAGCTGACCTTCAAAGAAGCCTTCGACCACTCCGGACGAACGCTCAACGTCGCCGTCTCGCCCACTCGCCATCGCCAAAAGCCGCGCCTGCTCAATCACATGACCAGCCCCGACGTGCTGGTCAACACCGCCGCCGTGGCCTCGTGCTCCGCAGCGGTTCCGATGGTGATCGTGGACGGATCGTGGATCATGATCACCG
>CAKZKQ010000129.1 GCA_937123825.1 uncultured Pseudomonadota bacterium | reverse complement strand
AGTCGGGGCCCGCAAAGGCGTGCGCGATGTCGTGGTGGTCAAAGACCCGGGAGAGGACCTCACGGATTTGACCGCCGACGCGGTGGGTGGTCTCCATGGCGTCGGTGTTTTTAAGGATGTCGAGCGTGGCCCGCGCGGCGCTGATGGCGATGAGGTTGGCGGTGTAGGTGCCGCCGTGGACGACGCTCTGGCGCGTCTGACCAATGACGTCCATCACATCGGCGCGGCCGCCAAAGGCCGCCACCGGGTAGCCGTTGCCCATGGCCTTGGCGTAGGTCGTCAGGTCGGCGTAAATGCCGTAGAACTCCTGGGCGCCGCCCAGACCCACGCGAAAGCCAGTCTTGACCTCGTCGATGATCAAGAGCGAACCGTGGGCGTCGCAGGTGTCGCGCAGCGCCTGCAGATACTGCGGCGTGGCCGAGATGCTGCCGCAGTTGCCCATGATCGGCTCCAAAACCACCGCCGCGATCTCGTCGCCCATGCGCTCAAAGACCCCAGAGAGGGCTTCAAAGTCGTTCAGCGGCACAAACTCCGACAGCGCGCGCGTCGAAACGGGCAACCCCGCGCCAAACGGGATGATCTCGGGGTCCTGCTCTGAGCCAACCTCCCAGCGCTCCACGTCCGAGCGCCACATCATCTCGTCATAGAGGCCGTGGAAACCGCCCTCGACCACGATCACCTTCTCACGGCCGGTGAACCCGCGCGCGGTGCGCACGGCGCCCATGACGGCCTCGGTGCCGGAGTTGGCAAAGCGCATCTTGTCCACGTTGGGGCACATGGACTTGAGCAGCTCGATGACCTCAGTGTCGAGTTGGGAGGAGAAGCCGCTGGTCACCCCACGGCTGCGGATGGTCTCGATGACGGCGCTGTCCACGCGCTCGTCGCGGTAGCCCAGGATGATGGGGCCGTAGCCCAGGCGGAAGTCCACAAACTGACGCCCTTCACAGTCGGTCAGGCGGCAGCCCTTCATGCTCTCCAGAAAGAGCGTCTCTTTGTCGCCCCAGTAACGGTAGTTTTCGGCGACGCCAAGGGGCATGTGGTGCTTGGAGCGCTCAAGGAGCGCGGCGTTGGTCAGGCGAGTTCTAGGCTGGGTCATGGATTGTCCTGCACGGTGTGTGCTTGGGTTGGGTGTGAAAGGGGGGGTTTGGTATGAGTCCTTGATGTTTTGGATGTGGCGCTGCGGTCGGGTGCACGCTCAGTTGGATTGGTGGTGCGCGCGCATGAAGGCGCGCAGCGCTTCAATCCTGGGGGCGTAATCGGCTTCGACCGACGGTGAGTCGTAGTGGTTGTCGTCCTGGAGCCAGCGCCCGACCACACCGAGCATCTGGACAAGGACCGGGTCCACGGACTGGGCCTGGGCCATCCACGCCTCCAGCGAGAGCATGCGGGGGTAGCGCACCTGGGCCAGCGGCTGTCGGTCGTTGTTGACCAAATTGATCGCCTCGGGGCGGTCGTGGTTCAAGATCAGGTCGGTGACCTGCTCAAGCGGCGTGAATTCAATGCCGAGTTGGTCGTCGTCGATCCCCGCGCCCATGGTCTGGCAGACCTCAAGCAGGCGCATCTGGGCGTCGTTGCGGTTGTAGGCGCCGCTGGTGTGGGGGCCGATGTTGCCAAGCCGGTAGAAGGCGGCGGGGACCTCCAGGCGGCGCAGCGCCTTCTCCAAAACCCACTTGGAGCGCCCGTACGGGGTGTTTTGGGGCGACTTGAGGCCGTCCAGTGCAGACGGCTCGCAGTGGCCGTGGCCTGCGGGGTAGATGGCGTTGGAACTGATCATGTGAAAGCTGGCGCCGGTGGCCCAATGCAGGAGCGTCTCCAGGCCGCGCAGGTTGGTCTGCTGGAGCCGGGCGTAGGAGACCGAGAAGTTGACCAGGCTGGCGCAGTGGACGATGGCGTCAAAGGCGCCGACGTGGGCCTCAAAGGCTTCGGCGTCGAGGCCAAAGCGCTCTTGTTGCAGATCGCCGACGATGCAGTGGACGCGCTGCCAGGGCAACTCGGTGCGGTAGGTCTGGGCGACGCGCTGGCGCCAGGCCTCGGGGTCGCGCACCAGACAGTGGACCTCTTTGCCCAGCCCCTCGGTCAGCGCCCGCACCAACCAGGTGCCAAGGTAGCCCGAAGCCCCGGTGACCAGGATGCGCTGGGCGTCTTTGACGGCCTTGAAGCCGCCCTGGGGGACAAAGCGGCGGTCTTTGTGGGCCTCGACCAGCGCCGTCACGTCCCGCTCCATCTCGTCTTCTTTGCTGGCTTCCAGACCGTGGACCGCCGCGTAGAGATCCTCGATGCTGGACTGCTCGTAGAAGTCGGTGATCCGCAGCTCGACCCCAAACCGGGCGTTGATCTCCTCAAGGAGCGACACCGCCATCAACGAGTCGCCACCGCACAAAAAGAAGTCGTCGCCCGCGCCGGGGGCGCGCTTGAGGATCTTTTGCCACAAATCGCCCAGCGGCCCAAAGCTGTGGCCCAGGTCCTTGCGGGCGCGCTTGCCAGAGACGGCGTCCACGGTACCCATCTCGTGGTGCACCACCGTCAGGTGAGTGGGCACGGCGTAGGAGGGCAGTTCGGCCCGCATGAGGGCAAAAATCTCGGCCTCGTTCTCCACCGTGGGGGACTGGACAAAGGCGTGCAGCTCGGAGGTGACCTCGTCAAAGTGGACCACGGCGTTGACGGCGCCCGTCAGGCGCCCAAGCTCGTGCTCCAACTCGTCGATCTGGACCGAGTAGCCCCGGACCTTCTTCATAAAGTCGCAGCGGCCCGCCACCACCAACTTACCGCCCTCAAAGCTGCCGTGATCCCCCGTCCAATAGGTGGCCGGGTCGGTGGCGTGATCAAAACGGGTGGCGTTGAGGTCATCGCGGCCCAGATAACCCAGCGGGCTGACCGTCGGCGCCGACACCACCAACTCGTTCTTTTCTTCCAAACGGCACTCAAAGCCGTCGATGAACCACGTCAGCGGCTGCAACTCACAGTCCAGGTGGGCCCGCAGGTCGCCGATGGCCAAATCGGGGGCCTCGGAGATGCTGTAGAGGTTCAAGAGCCGCTGCGACCCCGAAAAAACCTTGTCCATCCGCCGCGCCAGATCGCCGCGCACCACCTCGCCGCACAACCACACGCACTCCAGCAGCGGAAACTCGGTCGGGTTGCGCTCCAGATGGCGCACAAAGACCTGCGCGGAGGACGGCGTGAACTGGATTTCGTTGATCTGGTGGTCCAGCAGGAAGGCCGAGAGCGCTTGCCCGTCCAGGAGCGTCATCTTGGGCAGGACAAAGACCGTGCCGCCGCACAAAAGCGGCCGAAACGCCTCCCAGATGAAGAAGATGCAGGCCGCCATCCGGGTCTGAGGGCCGTTGGGGACGTGGGTAAAGCGCCAATCAAAGGCCTCAAGGAAGGCCCGCTGGCTTTGCAAGATCCCCTTGGGCTTTCCGGTTGAACCCGAGCTGTAGACCAGAAAGAGGTGGTTGTCCCGCGTGACGTGCTGGTGGTTGTAGGTCCGCACGTCCCCAACGTCGGCGCGCTGGGGCGGCAGCGCCTCCATGACGACCTTGACGCCCGCGTCGGCCAGCATGTGGTCAATCTTGGGGATCTCAAAACCCAACGGCATCCAGCAGGCGCCCACGTAGTTGATCGCCAGACAAGCCACCAACAACTCGTAGGAGTTGCGCATGCGGACGCAGACGTTGTCATTGAGGGCCACAGCCTTCTCGTCGCGCAGCCAGACGGCAGTGCTGAGCACATCGGCCAACATCTGGGCGTACGTCCACTGACGCTCCCCATCGACCACGGCGATGCGGTCGGGGGCCTGATGGGCAGCCAACTCAAAGAGCTGGGCAAAATTGGCGTCCTTGTTCAACTTCGTCACAGTGGTCACCAGGGTGGTCTTGGGTTGGGTCTTGCCTGAAGGGCGCTGGGAAATTTTTCGGCGCCGCGCTGGCGGCTGGACTCTCCCACTGTGGAACACTTTCTTCAAGTCCCCAAACTGCGCCATCCTCGAAAAGCAGAGTTTTAAGCAAGGAATCAACCCCGACGTCAAAGCGCGCCCAACAGAACCTGGACTTTGTAAGCGGCTGTGTTGAAAAAGTTGAAACCCAACGAGCCAATGCGTGTTTAAGCAAGCAGACACAAGCCGCAGAGCAAGGGTGGTATGAATCTGCACAACTTCTCAGACAAACAACTGATGGTCCTCTTTCGCCACGGGCGCGCCGAGGCCTTCGACCTGCTCTTTGCACGTCACCGCCAAAAGATCTTTGCGCTGTGCTGGCGGCTGACCGGGCGGCGCGAAGACGCCGAAGAGGCTCTCCAGGAGACATTCTTGCGGGTGGCCCGCGCGGCGCCGGGTTACCAACCCACCGCCCAGTGGTCCACCTGGCTGCACCGCATCGCGGTCAACGTCTGCCTGAACCACCACCGACGCCAGACCCACGCGCCGCAGGTCATCTCGCTGGACGCCGCCAGACCATCGCCCACAGCGCATCACGGCGTCGTTCATGACGACCCGCTGGACAAGATCCAGGCCCAGGAGACGGGTCTGGCACTCCAGGACGCCCTGCAAACCCTCCCGGCACCGTGGCGAGCAGCCTTTGTGCTGCGCGTCTTTGAGGACATGGGCTACAGCCAGATCGCCCAGACGCTCGACATCGCCCCGGGCACCGCCAAGACCCACGTCCACCGAGCGCGGGCAGCGCTGCGCCGCCGCTTGAAGCCCATTTTGCAAGCCCCTTGCGGCCCCACCACCAACCCCAAGGTGCTGCCATGACCCATCAAGACCCCACGACCCTCGAAGCGCTCATCGCCGCTTACGAAGCCGGTGAACTGGATGACCCCGCCGAGCTCGACACGGTGGAAGCCCATCTGCGCGCCAACAACGACGCGTGCGCGGCGATGGTGGAGTTTGGCGCGCTGCGGGCGCTGACCCAATCCCCCCAGGCCGCCGCGCCCACGCTCGATCCTTCGCGCGGCGATGACATTCTGGCAACGCTCCACGCAGCGATGCGCGCAGCGACCACCCCCGCAGCCCCCGCACCAGCGCCCCAGGCGACCACAACCGCCGCGCCGGGCCCCGAACAGGAGATCTTGACGCTCCCCGAAGCCGCCGCGCTCTTGCGGGTCCCGCTGGAGCTTCTGGAAGAAGAACTGGACACGCTGCCCACGTTTGAAATCGGCGGCGCGGTGCGCCTGCGACGAACGCGCCTGATGGCCTGGATCAACCAGCGCGAGGCGCAGACCCAAAACAACCGAATGCTGCGCCTGTTGGGAGACTGACACCGCTCCCCACAGGCTCTGATACCAAGTTGCAGACGCCCGACTTACTTTGGGGCGGCCCTGATGGCCCCAGGAACCACGTGACTCACTTGCGGTGGTGCTGCCACAGCTGCGCTCGACCCGAGGCCCCTGGGACTCATCATTGCTCGCCACAAAGCAAGCCTTTCGTCTGCATCTTGGCATGACACAACAAACACAGATGGCGCGGACCCAAAAACGCCGCGCCAGATGAACCACAAACCACGATGCAGTGGGCATCGACGCCTCTGGTCTGCCCAACACAAGGCAGTGCGTCCAGAGCGCTCTTGAGCCCACCAAAGGAGAACCAACATGAACCCACTGGCCGCCACCCTCTGCACCCAACTGGGAGAACTCCTTGGCGCGGGTGCCCCGCTTATCATGGCCCTGGAGTCCAGCATCGGCGCCTCACAAGACACGCGTCTGGATGACATCCTTGGCAAAGCCATTGCCACGCTCAAGGCTGGCGGGACCCTCTTTGAAGGCCTCGAAGGCGCCCAGGATGTCTTTGGCGCCCAAACGCTGGCGGCGCTGGCCCGCGCGGAGGCGCTTGGAGAGTTGGCCACGGCCTTCAAACGCGCAGGCAACAACACGTTGGCCAGTCCGGCGCCCTCCGCTCCCAAGGCGTCGGTCACCGACGGACAAGCCCCTGTATGGATGACGGTGCTGATGCGCGGCCTGGACGCTCAGGCCAGCGACATTCACCTGGAGGCCGCCTCTGGGGGCGGCGGCGTGCTGCGATTTCGGATCGATGGGATGCTCAACACTCAGGAGACCCTGGACAGCACCGCCATGGCCACGCTGCTGGCCAGCATCAGGGCCGCCGCCAACCTGCCCCCTGGTCAGCCGCGCGTGCCCCAAAGCGGCCGCATTGAGTTGGAAGTCGGTCAAGACCCCGACACGCGCCGAAAGCTGGAGGTCCGCGTGTCGGTCATCCCCACCATGCGGGGCGAATCGGCTGTCTTGAGGATCGTCGAACCCTCGCGGATCCTCCAACACCTCAACGACCTCGAACGGATCTTCCCCGATCCCGAGCAACGTCAGGCCATTGAAAAGGCGGCGCTTTGCAGCCACGGCGTCTTTCTGGCCACCGGCCCGACCAGCAGCGGCAAGACCACCACGCTCTACGCCATGCTGATGCGCAGCCAACCCGACAAGCTCAAGATCGTGGCCGTCGAAGACCACTGTGAGGTGACGCTGCCTGGGGTCACCCACATGGCCACCAACCACCGGCGCGGCATGTCCTTTGGCGCCACGCTGCGCGGCGCCCTGCGCTCCGATCCCGACGTGGTCTATTGCTCTGAAATCCGCGACACCGAGACCGCCAATATGCTCATCCAGATCGCGCTGACCGGCCACCGTGTCTTCTCCCAACTCCACAGCCCCGACGCCGCCTCGGCGCTGATGCGCCTGCGCAACATGGGCCTGGAGCCCTACATGCTGGCCGAAACCATCCGAGGCATCGTCAGCCAGCGCCTCGTGCGCCGCCTCTGCCCCCACTGCGCGCGCCCCTCCGAGGCCGAGCGCGCCAAGGCCACCAGCGCCTACGGCGCCGACCGCATCGACCCCGAAGCCACGTTCCTTGAGCCCGTCGGCTGCCCCAAATGCCAACACCGAGGCTACCTCGGCCGCCTGCCCGTCTACGAGCTGCTGACCCTCTCGCCGGCCCTCTACGACACCCTCTACAACGCCTCAGACGCCGACACCCTGCGCCGCGCCATCGCTGCAGAACCCTACGAGCGCCTGGCCGACGCCGCCCTGAAACTCATCCAAAGCGGCCAGACCACCGCCACCGAAGTACTGCGCACCTGCCCCCCCACCTCTTGAGCCACAACAGTTGCTACCAAACCACAGGTGCCCGACTGGCTTTCTTATGGGGTTTGACACAAAGCCATCTACGCTGAGCATCTCAACATCAAAGGCGTTTTTTGAAATAACCGCTGACAAAAAGGAGAAAACAGCGTTGTCTTGATGGGCACAAAGAACCAGTGAAGCTGTCAAATCCAGCGTGGACCCACGTATAGGAGCCAAGGGCAGCTTTGACGAAAATCCCCCAGAAAGGAGCCATCCAGCATCATGTTCAACCGTTTTCTCACGCTCGCCCTGTGTGTGTTGCCGCTCGGACTCATGGCCACAAGCTGTCACCCCAACCAACCTCGCGCAGAAGAGCTGTGCACCGCCGAAAAAGCCATGCAGGTCGGCATCGAACACGGCATACGCGGCATTGAGCCGCTGGCCGACATCACCCACGTTTGCGACCCGTCGGTGCGGGCGGTGGTGGGCAAAATGTATGTCGAAGGCCATCAAAAAGGCCTGGAGCTGGCCCTCGAAGACGCCCGCAAGCGCACCTGCGGCTACGACCAGGGCTACAAACGCGGCATGAACCACGGCCAGATGGGCTACACCATGAGCACGGGGGCCTTTGACATCTGCCCACAAGAGACGCTGGCAGACTCCGAGCGCGGCTACCGCGAAGGCTACAAAGAAGGCGTCAAAAACCGCCCTGCGCCGCAGCCAGCAGCCCCTGCGGTGGCTTCTGGCGCCGCTGGCGGCGGACAAGCCCAGCAGTGCAGCACCGCGCTGGGCTCAGACTGCGTGATCACCGTGGGCATCAAAGACGCCTGCGTGCGCTCGGCGCCGCTTGAGTACCGCTTCTTCAACCCCGACCGAAACCTCGTCTACCCCTCCAACAAAACCGTCTTCCAGTCCGCCGGGCCCAACGCCCAGCCCACCCACCAGGTCCAATGCAAGGTCGGCGAACGGATTTGTTTTGGCGCCTCGGCCGGCGGCAATGGGTACTGGGGCGCGGGTCTCAGCGGCAAGGAAGGGTGTCAGGGCTGCTGCGCTGCGTGCGGCCCCGGTGCTCCCACCATCTGGCGCATCGGCTGCTGAACCTTCCCCACCAGCGGCCTCATCCCTTCTATGCCCCGGCAGCAGTGCCCGGTGGACATCGGCGCGCGTTTGTGGTCGACCTGTCGGCGCACCTGCGCACGCACTGCGCAGGCAAGAGGGAGATGAAGGCATGAAGCTGTGGATTGGCCTGGGGGCCATTTTTTCGGGGCTGGGTGTGGGCATCGGCGCTTTTGGAGCGCACGCCCTTAAAGAGCGGCTCGATGAGCACTACCTGGCCGTCTTTGAGACCGGCGTGCGCTACCAGATGTACCACGCGCTGGGGCTCTTTGCGGTGGCCTTTGTGGCCTCCAAGATCAACCACGGGGCCGTGACCGCCTCGGGGTGGCTGCTGACGGCTGGGATCGTGATCTTTTCGGGCTCGCTCTACGCCCTGAGCCTCTCCCAGGTCAAAATCCTGGGGGCCATCACGCCCATCGGCGGGCTCTGCTTTATTGCGGGCTGGCTGGCGCTGGCGTGGGGCGGTTGGCTGAGCCACACCTGAAACCCGCGCTCACTTTTTGCAGGCCTTGAGGCTGTCAAAGAAGGCCATCAACTCACGGTCGAGCCCCGCCGTCTCGTGCAAGAGCAGGATGACCTGATTGGGCTTGCGGCTGATGAACTCGCAGGCCATCCGGCGCGGCACCGAGAGCTTGGCGCGCGGCGGCCAACCGGGCGGCCCGGCGTTCCAGAAGACCGGCGTGGCCATCCCAGCGTGGTGGTAGGCGGCGCGGCTGGCGGCGCGGAACGAGCCCAACCCGCCCGGCATCCTGCCGTAGACGATGTCCACATCTTTTTCTGCGATCAGCTTAAAGAGCAGCCGGTAGAGGTCCACGTCGTCCTTGAGCTGGGCGGGCGTAAAGTTGACCACGTGCTCTTTGCGCCGCGTGATGTGGTTCATGGTGTGGTAGGCGATGTGGTGGCCGCCGTCGATGATCCGCTCCAAGGTCTTGCGCAGCGCCGCAGGCTTGGCGTTGTCATGCCGGATGATGTTCACCCCACACATAAAGAAGGTCACCTTGACCTTGTACGCCTCCAGGACCTTGTGGACCTGCTGATGGAAGCCGATCATCGGCCCGTCGTCGATGGTGATCTCGATGTGTTCGGGGAACCAATCGGGCTGATCGAGGTCGGGCTTGAAGTCGTTGAAGGACTCTGGGTAGAGCCCCGGCGGCTCGTCGATGGTGCGGGTTTGGATGTCTTTGGGCGGCGGCGCCAGCTTGATGACCTTGCCCTTGCCAAAGCGCGAGACCGTCTCAAAGCCCCAGCCGCGCTCCATGGCCTCGGGGGCACAAAGCACGTCCTTGACCATCGACTCAAAGCCCGCGGGCATCGCCCCCGACTCCCACAGCTCTGAGCGCAGCGCCAAACCCGCCAACCACGCGTCGGTTTGACCGCACGTCCACGGCATTCCCGGCGCCGACGGCAACGTTTCGCCGTCGATCCCTTTGGGGCGCACCTTCTTGGCCGGGATGGTCAGCCCCAACTCTTCGAGCTTGCGGCGCGACTTCCACCAACACTTGCGCTCGGCGTCGCCCAACATGGCCTGGGCGCGGGCTTTGTCACCATCGCCCTTAAGATGATCGCGCGTGATCTCCAAAAAGGTCTGACAGCCCTTGGCCCCCGCGCGGCTCAAACCCCAGGCCGCTGCCTGGGCTCGCCATTGCTCTCGGGCGCCCCAGGCTCCGGCCAGGGCGAGCGTCTCTTGATAGATCTCGGCGACATGCTTTGCGGCGGCGCCGCCACGGCGAGCCTGGGCCAGACGCGCTGCGGCCACCAGACGGCCGTCGGCTGCCGGGGCACGGCGGCGCGCAAACTCCACGTACTCACCGCGCTCTGGGCCACGCGGGATCGAGAGCACGGCGCGCACCAGGGAGGCCGAACCAAGATCGCCGCCGGTGCCCAGCAGCAGGGCCTTGTTGAGCAGGCTGTAGGAGAGCCGGTCGCCCCAGCGCCCCAACGTCTCGGCGGCGATGGCCACCTGCTGGGGATCATCGACCGTGCGCAGCTTCTGACGCATCAGGACCACGCTGTCGATGTCGTCGAGCGCCACCAGCGCGACCATGCAACTGGCCGCCTCGGGGCTGTCCGCCGCCGCGCAAGACCTCAACACTGGCAACGCGGGTGCGTAGCGCAGTTCGCCGTAGAGCCTGGCCATGTGCCGACGCTCCTGGGCGCTGAGCGCGTCCCAGGACGCGATGGTGGCTTCGAGCACCTTCTGGCTGCCCTTGTCCACCGCGTAGGCCTCGGCGCTGACCGCGCCGCACCACAAAACCGTGCCCAGGATGGCACACAACGCCGCCAGACGCCCAAAGGCGCGTGAAGGCACACTGAGATGGGATGAAAACATACGACGAACCGACTCCAACCAATGCCCGGCATCGGCATTTTCCTCACAGAGACCATCGCGAGGATAACCGGGCTTGGCGCGGACTCAACTTTCCGCGCCTTTGGGGGAGCGCCATCATGCCACAAAAGCCGCCACGAGAGAACAGACTGCCCATTATACCAAATTGCAGACGCCCGACTTACTTTGTGACGCACTTTGGTATCACCGGAACATCGCCGCCACCTCCTGGGCCGCCTGCGCGCTGTACTCCATCGCCATGACCACGTCGTCGCACGGCAGCGCAAAGTCGTGCTCGGCGCGATCGATCAGCGCATCCAGACCATCACCGTCGTCCATGCCCCGCAGCCCCGAGGTCAGCAGCACCGCCGCCGGGGCAGACTCACCGTCGCCGCCGGTCCCGTGATGATCGCCGATCGCGGCCGCCAACGTCTCGGGGAAGGCCCACTCCTGACACAACCACGTGGCCACCTCGGCGTGATCCCAGCCAAACTCGGCCTGCTCAAGCGGCGTCAGCGACTCGCCGGTGTGCCACCAATGCTCGTAAAGCGGCCCGTAACTGTCGCCCCTGGCGTCCAGGAGCATCGGCTTGGCCATGTCCTGCAGCAGTGAGGCGGTGAAGCTCATCGTCGCCAGCGCCGGGTGGAGCATCTTGGACAAGGTCCGCGCCGCCACCGCCCGAAACGCCGCCGTACGCCAAAACCCCGCAGACTCAAAACCGCCCGCCGACGGGGTCGGCAACGCGCCGCGCACCGCCACCGTCAACAAGAGCGACTCCAACGGCCCGCGTCCCAACAAGACGATCGCCTGCTGGACACTGGTGATCGGCCTTGAAAGGCCAAAGGCCGCCGAGTTGACCACCTTCAGGATCCGCACCGTCAACCCCGGATCTGTGGCCAACACCTGGGCCACCTGACGGTCCCGACTGTTGGGGTCGCGCAGCAACTCCAGGGCCCGCATCACCACCGCCGGGAAGGTCGGCAACTGACGCTCCCCGAGCGCCTCCACCAGAGACTTCTTTGGATCCACCTTGCGTCTTTTGAAAAACGAAAACATACCTATCACCTCCACCTGCTCATCGTCAGGTATCCCCAGAGACTTAACGGCCCAATCGCTTCATCACACCGCCCCAGAGAAACCCCCATGGACGACCGCAGCCTGCAAGCCCCCCACACACTCGCCCCACCCCAACTCCAAAGCGGCCGCCGCAGACCGCACCAGCGGCTTGTTGCCGGGCATCTGAGCGCCGCGCTGACGGTGCTGCTGGGATTTGGGCTGGTGGGGTGCTCGGGCAGCGGGGCGACCACCGTGGGGGATGACCCGCAAGGTGCCAGGGGGAACGTGACCCGCGTCGCCTTTGGCTCCTGCGCCCACCAGAGTCACCCCCAACCGATCTGGAGCGCGGTGGTGGACACCGCGCCTGACTTTTTTGTCTTCATGGGGGACAACGTCTACGGCGATGTGACCACCAACGACCCCCAGATGAACGAGCTGCGCGTGGCCTACGACACCATGGCCGCCAACCCTGACTTTGCCGCCGCGCGCCAGGCCCTGACCATCCATCCCATCTGGGACGACCACGACTACGGCAAGAACGACGCGGGCGGCGACTTTGCGCTGCGCGCCCAATCCAAGGACATCTTTCGGGAGTTCTGGCAGATCCCCGACCATGATCCGCGCGCCAGCCGCCAGGGCCTCTACCACGCCTGGATCGAGGGCAAGCCCGGCAACCGCCTCCAGGTCATCCTCCTGGACACCCGCTCATTTCGCTCCGAGTTGACCCCCACGGACGAACCCGACGCCCCCGGCAAGCAGCGCTTCATGCCCGAGCCCGATCCTTCGCGGACCATGCTTGGAGAGGCCCAGTGGACGTGGTTGGAGGCCCAACTGCGCAAGCCCGCCGAGGTCCGCCTGCTGGTCTCCAGCGTGCAGGTCATCGCCGAGGGCCACGGTTTTGAGCGCTGGGGCAACCTGCCCACCGAGCGCCAGCGCCTCTACGACCTGCTGACCCGAACCCAGGCCGCCGGGGTCATCATGCTCTCGGGCGATCGCCACCTGGGGGCCATCTACCGGCAGGACAACCACCCCTACCCGCTCTACGAGGTCACCTCCAGCTCGCTCAACCGGCCGCTGAACCGTCAAATCGACGAGCCAGGGCCCAACCGCCAGGGCGAGGTCTTTACGAAGGAGAACTTTGGCCTGCTGACGATCGACTGGCAGAAGGCGGTGGTTTTGATGGAGCTGCGCGGGGTGGATGGCAAGGTGGTGCGCACTCAGACGGCGTCCCTGCTGGATCTGGCGCCGGGGCGTTGATGTCTGACTGGCAGGCGCCGGGGCGTTGATGTCTGACTGGCATCCAATCGTGCTGTGGGCATGAAAAAAGGCGCGTCCAAAGACGCGCCTTTTTTCATGCCCACAGCAGCTTGTCCCACCAGACCCCGGCCTCTCCAAGCCGGGATCGCGGCGGCATGGCCAGCGGCCGCGGAGGCCGCTGGTAAGATGGGCTCAGAGGGTCAGCAGGTAGGCCACCAGGGCCTGTTTCTGCGCGATGGTGAGGTGGTCGGTGCGGCCCATGGTGGTCGCCGTGCGGTCGAGGACCTCCATGAGCGTGTCGGCGCTGCCGTCGTGCAGGTAGGGCGCCGTGCGGTAGAGGTCGCGCAGCGAGGGCGTGTCGTAGATGCCGGGCTGGTCGTGTTCCAGCAGGCCTTCTTCGGCCAGCACCGCCTCCACATCCGAGATGGTGCCGACGTCGTAGGCTTTGCCGTTGGTCAACTCGGCGCCGTTGTGGCAGTTGGCGCAGCCGACCACGCTGTCGTTGAAGAGTTGGCGGCCGAGTTCTTCCTGATCGGTCAATTCCAGCGCATGGCTGCGGCGCGGCGGAGGCTGGAGCCAGTCCATGACAAAGACTTCGAGCGCTTCAAGCTCCGCGTCGCTCAGGCCGTTGCCGCCCATCCGAGACACAGTGCGCACAAAGTTCTCCGAGAGGGTCTGCTCGTTGCCCAGCCAGTTGAAGGGCGCGGTGCCCTGGAGGCGCCCGGCCAGCGCGGGGGTTTGACGCGGGCCAATGGCCCCAAACCAGACGGCGCCGTCTTCGGTGCCTTCGGGGTGGCAACTGGCGCAGGCAAAGTCACCGTCGCCGCTGAGCCCATTGAAGCCATTGAAGGTGAAGATCCGGCGGCCAAGCTGGGCTTGCTCGCTCATGGGATCATCGCCAAGCTTGACGGTGCGCTCCTTGGAGAGGCGCTTGGACTTGAAGCTGTCCTGCCACATGCTGGTGGTGCCGCGCTCGGAGGTGTGCTTGAGGATGGGGTTGAGGTCGATGGTGGAGACATCAAAACCGTGGTTGTCCAGGACGTAGGCCGTCTTGCCGTCGGGCGAAAAGACCACGGCGGTGGGCGCCTGGCCGACCTCAATGATGCCCATGGGGGAGACCATCGGATCGCGGAAGCGGGTGTTGAGCGCCATGACGGTGTCGCTGCCTGCGCACGTCATCAGCGCCAGCGTCACCTCCGGGTGGTGGTTGATGTCGGACGGCGAGTCGCACTCGGCGGGGTCGCCCGACATGACGGGGGCGCTGTCGTCGAAGGGGTTGAAGGGCGCGGGGTCATTGCCATCGGCCGGGACAGGTGTGACGGCGGGCTCGACGGGCTTTTTGGGGACAAAGGAGCCAAAACCGCCGCCGCCGTAGCTGGTGTCGGCCTGAACGTCCCGGTCTCTGGGGGGATTGAAGACGAGCTCTTCATCGCCGCCGAAAGCCATCTGGTGGGCCACCAGGACCTGGTTTTGTTCGGGGTGGTGGACAGCGGCGAAGGGGGCGTTGGCCTTGCTGGCGCGGATGTCAAAGTCCATGAACTCTTCCATCGGGCCGTTGGCACGCAGCTCAAAGGTGGTCTGCAAGTCCACCCCCAGGCCGCCCCGGCGCTGATCCAGGCGCAACATCTTGTACTGAACCCCCGCGCGCTCGGTGGTCAGCATGACGTTCATGTTGCCCAGTGCCACCACAGCGCGGGGCCTGGGGCTGGAGATCGAGCCCAGCGACTGGAGCGACACAGGATCGAGGGCCACCACGGCGTTCTCTTCGGTCACGGCCACAAAGAGGCGCTCGCCGTTTGGAGACATCGCCAACCCGGTGGGCCCAACGCCCACAGCGGCTTCGGCAGAGACTTTGTCCTGGCCGGGCTCAATGCGCACCACCTTGCCGCCGTAGCGCAGCGTCACCAGGGCAGCGCCCTCGGCGTCCACGATCAGGTCGTAGGGGCGGGCTTCGAGTTCAATCTGACGCACCACCGACAGGTCTGCGCGGTTAAGCACCCGCAGCACCGCGTTGGTCCTATCGAGCACAAAAAGCTCCGAGCCGTGCACCGCCATCGCCCGGCTGCTGGTCCACCCCGGCGCCGCGTCTTTGGTCAGCGCCTTGGGCGGCATGGTCTCCATGGGGCCCTCGGTCTCGGGTACAAAGGGCTCGCCAATGTCCGTGTTGCAGTCGGCATCCAGGATTTCAGCGATCGGACCGCTGCACTCATCATCCTGACAGCCCACCGCCGCCACCAACAACCCTGACACAAGAACACCCAGCACTCTCCAACGCATAACGCCACTCCGTTTTGCTCGCCTTGACCACATTCAAATCGCTCCTCCCAAACCATCCACAAAGGCATTTTGATGCCATCGCCTCAGGTCAGGAGCACACACGGTGCCCGGTTGATGCTCCTTGATACGGAGCAAGACCGCATTGTGGTAGAGCATGTTGCGTGCCAGCGTGACATTAAAACCACGAACCCGACAACATCGGGATCCAAGGTGTCCGTTTTCAAAATGGACACCTTTGGATGGGGCAAAGACGTGACACCTGTGTCGGGGCATTGTTGCTCCGATCATACATCCGCCTATGAATGTAGAGAGGGTGCGGGGCCGGTGTGACATTTTTCCCAGGCCGCTTTGACCACCTGCCAGACCCCCGCTCGAAACCAGCGGTGGGCAGGGTCGCGCTGACAGCGCTCGTGCCAGAGCGCCGCCGCCGTAAAAGTGTGGATGGGGATGGGCGGCGCAAGCGCCACCAAACCCAGGTGCTCGGCGGCATAGTGCGCCAGGACGTGGGGCACCGCAAAGATGTTGTCGCTGGCCGCAGCGGCGTGCATCCCCAACATAAACCCAGGCACCGTCACCCCGACGCGACGCTGTGCTCCCTTGGACGCCAGCGCCTGCCCCACCACCGACGTCGAGGCGCTGCCCGTGAGCACCTGCACGTGGGGATACTCCAACCAGCGCTCCAAACCCCAGTCCCCACCCAAGAGCACCGGATGTCCCGGCCTGACCAGACAGCGCCACAAGACCGGCCCGATGGGCCGATGCATGATCGGCTCGCTGGCGCTCGAAGGCAGCACCCCCAAACACACATCCACCCCACCCGACTCCAAGGCGCGCTCCAAAGGCAGCCGCGGCGACGGCAGCCTGAAGGGCTACCGGGTCTTCGAGGTCGACATGTCGCAGCTGACCCAGGACGCGGTGAAGGACAAACGCGCGTTGGGCGCCTGCACAGACATCCAAGCCAGCAGCTCGGGGAGCAAAAGCCCCAACAAATCGGGGCACTCCAGCACAAAAGTCCGCCGCGTGGTGGCGGGCTCAAAGTCGGCCTCCACCTCAAAGAGCGCCCGCACCTGACCCAGCGCCTGACCCAGCGGCACCTCCAAGGCCTGCGCCCTGGCAGTCGCCACCATCCCGCCGCGCCCCGGCACAAGGAGCGGATCCTCAAAAATCTCCCTCAACCGCCCCAACGCGTGGCTGATGGTCGACTGAGAGCGCCCAAGCCGCTGGGCCGCGCGTGTCACATGGCGCTCGCGCAGCAAAGCGTCCAGCGTCACCAGAAGATTGAGATCGAGCGCCTTTAAATCGATTTGAGCCATACCCCAATGCTAACCATCGATTGGCCACATAACAACCCACCACCCATACTTCACCCAACCAATGACGCACTTGCTTCAAACACACACAGGAGAGGTCATCATGCGCATCTTTGTCACCGGGGGTTCGGGTTTTGTGGGCGGTCACGTGATCGAAGCGTTGGTCGAGGCGGGCCACGACGTTCTGGCCATGGCGCGCTCCGAGCGCAGCGCGGCAATCGTCGAAGGCTTTGGTGCCACCGCGCTGCGCACCAGCCTCGGCCAGGTGCCAGCCCAAGCACTCAAAGGCTGCGATCAGGTGATCCACGCCGCAGGCTTCGTCCAGGAGTGGGGCACGCGCGAGCAATTCGAACAAGGCAACATCGAAGGCACTGGCCAGCTCCTGGACGTCGCCCAACAAGCAGGCGTCAAGCGCTTCATCTTCATCGGCACCGAGGCGTCCTTCTTCACCGGCCAGAACCTCATCGACATCGACGAAACCCAGCCCTACCCCCAGCGCCACCGCTTCCTCTACAGCGAAACCAAAGCGCGCGCCGAAGCGCTGGTCCTGAGTGCCAACAGCCCCCACATGACCACCCTCTCCCTGCGCCCGCGCTTTGTCTGGGGCCCGCGCGACACCTCCGTCCTGCCCGCCGTCATGGACATGGTCAACGAAGGCCGCTTCGTCTGGCTCGACCAGGGACAGGCCCAAACCTCCACCACCCACATCCGCAACCTCTGCCACGCCGTCCTCCAGGCCACCACCCACGGCCACGGCGGCCAGGCCTACTTCATCGCCGACGCCCAGCGCCACAGCCTCAAATCCTTCCTGACCGCCCTCGTCCAAACCCAGGGCGTCCAACTCAAAGCCCGCAGCCTCCCCGGCGCCCTCCTGCGCCCCCTTTCCACCCTGGTCGGCGGCCTCTGGCGCCTCCTCAACCTCAACAGCACCCCACCCATCCACGCCTTCCCCATCGCCATGATGTCACGCACCATCACCGTGCGCACCGACAAAGCCCAACGCGACCTCCACTACCACCCCGTCATCGACTTCCAGCAAGGCATGGCCGAACTGGGCGCGGTCGATTAACACAGGTGGCTTTACTGTGGGAACGCGGTTGGTTTGAGCAGGAGGCTTTGCTGAGGGAACGTAATTTTTCCCGCAGGTGCCGTTGTTGAGACAACGCGGTTGATTTGGAGCAGTGGGCTTTGTTGGGGAACGTAATTAAGCCCGCTGGTGACGCTGTTGAACCACTGACGGTCGATTTGAACAGGCGGCTTCGCAAAGAAGAACGTAATTTTTCCCGCGGATGCCGTTGTTGTGAGGCTGGCGCTCGATTCAAAGAGTGGGCTTTGTTGGATGACCCAAGCAGTTCGGGTCAGGCGATCGTAGCGCTCACAAGGGGTCACGTCGCTGGGGCACAAGGCTTTGCTGTGAGAACGCGGTTGATTTGTGACAGGCGGCTTTGTTGGATGACCCAAGCAGTTAGGGTCAGGCGATTATAGCGCTCACTAAGGGGTCACGTCTCTGGGGCCCCTGCCCCAGCCACGGAGAGTCGCTGCGCGACTCCAAGCCCCTTGTTCGCTTGTCGACTTTGTTGTGTGAACGCAGTCGATTCAAGGAGGTGCCGTTGTTGGAAGGTGGCGGTTGATTCCAGCAGCGGGCTTCGCTGGGGGAACGTAATTCTTCCCGCAGGTGACACTGTTGAGCCACCGAGACTGAACCACCATAGGCCCCCCACCAAAACCCAACCAATTCAAAACCAAGAAACCCGGTGGAGTTTGGGGCGAGCAATGATGGATGCAGGGGGCCTCGAAAGGAGCGCAGCCATAGCAGCGCTATTGCAAGCGACTTTCGTGGTTCCCTGCGCCATCAGGGCCGCCCCAAACTCCACCGGGTGGTCATGAGGGCAAACCCCAGCAGGTTGAGGCCGTTCCATTGGTGGGGGTTGAGGGCCTGGGGGTCTTTTTCGGCGTAGCCGATGCCCCAAATGCGGTCTCTGGGGCTGGCTTCGACGAGGATGCGGTTGCCGGTGCCGAGCAGGAAGGTTTTCAGTTCGGGGTGTTGGCCGAACTTGGCGGTGTTGCCATCGATGACGATCTGCATGCGGTGGGCCTCCCAGGCGGCGTTGTCGAAGTTGCGCACGCGGCGGCCGATTTTTTTGGCCTCGTTGGGGTGTTTGGCGTTGAGGATGTCCATCAACGCGTCGTGGTCTTCAAAGAGGCGCGCCTTGCCGGCCATCATAAAGTGCTCGGCGGTGGCGTAGCGCACGCCATCGACCTCAAAGGGGTGCCGCTGCCACCATTGGCTAAAGACGGCCTTGGTGATGGCGTTGCCTTTGGGGGTGTGGCCCCAGAAGCAGAGGTATTTGAAGCGCTGGCCGTCGTCGATGGCCTGACACAGGTCTTGGACGTTTTGGATTGGCATGCTCTGGCCCTCTCTGAGTGGCTTTTGGGATCTGCGCCGCTGCAGGCTGAACGCGGTGTTGGGCCAGTCGCAGGGGATTCAATCGTCTTGGAACGCCGCTGTGACAGCGCCGGTGACCAGATCGTCGTCGGCGTGTTGGGGCATGGTGACCTTCAGTCGCGGCTCTCGGGCCATGGCCTGGGCGATGGCGTGCTCGGCATTAGGGTTGCGCGCCCAGGCGCGTCGGGCCACGCCGTTGCAGACATCCCAGCCAAGCATGTCATGCAAGCGCCGTTTGGCGTCCGCCGAACCATCCAGCACCATGCCAAAGCCGCCGTTCATGACCTCGCCCCAACCCACACCGCCGCCGTTGTGGAGGCTGATCCAGGTGGCACCCCGGAAACCGTCGCCGATGACGTTTTGCACGGCCATGTCGGCGGTAAAGCGCGAGCCGTCGCGGATGTCGGCCGTTTCACGGAACGGGGAATCGGTGCCAGAGACGTCGTGGTGATCGCGGCCCAGGACAACGGGGGCGCTGATGCGGCCGTCGGCGATGGCGTCGTTGAAGGCCTCGGCGATCTGGCGGCGGCCCTCTTCATCGGCGTAGAGGATGCGGGCCTGGGAGCCGACGACAAGCTTGTTGGCCTGGGCCTGACGGATCCAGCGCAGGTTGTCGAGGTACTGCTGACGGGTGCGCTCGTGGGCTTTGGCGGCCAGCGACTCGATGACCTCGGCGGCGATCTGGTCGGTGGTGGCCAGGTCGGCGGGGTCGGCGCTGGTGCAAACCCAGCGGAAGGGTCCAAAGCCGTAGTCAAAGCACAACGGCCCCATGATGTCTTCGACGTAAGATGGATACTTGAAAGCGCCGTCGGCGCCCATGATGTCGGCCCCAGCGCGGCTGGATTCAAGCAGGAAGGCGTTGCCGTAGTCCCAAAAGTGCATGCCTCGGTCCACCAGCGTGTTGATGGCGGTGACCTGACGGCGCAGGGAGTCGTAGACCTTGGCTTTAAAGGCCTCGGGGTCCTGGACCATCATGGCATTGGCCTCCTGATAGGAGAGCCCGGCGGGGTAGTAACCGCCCGAGAACGGCAGGTGGAGGCTGGTCTGGTCGCTGCCAAGGTCCACGGGGACGTTGTGCTTGGCAAAATGCTCCCAAAGGTCAACGATGTTGCCCAAATAGGCGATCGAGACGGCCTCTGTCTTCTCCCTGGCCACCGCAACGCGCTTGACCAGGGCGTCGAGGTCTTCTTCGACCTCATCGACCCAGCCTTGCTCGTGGCGTTTGTAGACGGCATCGGGGTTGATCTCGGCGACCACGCAGATGGACCCGGCGATGACGGCGGCCTTGGCCTGAGCCCCGCTCATGCCGCCCAGCCCGGCGGTCACAAAGACGCGCCCGGCAAGCCCCCCGTCCTCATCGCGCAGCCCCAGGTAGCGGCGACCGGCGCCCAAGACCGTGATCGTGGTGCCGTGCACGATGCCCTGAGGGCCGATGTACATATAACTGCCAGCGGTCATCTGTCCGTAACTGGTCACGCCCAGGGCCGACATGCGCAGGTAGTCCTGGCGGCCGGAGTAGTTGGGGATGACCATGCCGTTGGTGACCACGACTCTGGGGGCGTCGGGGCTGGAGGGGAAGAGGCCCAGCGGGTGGCCGGAGTAGACCACCAGGGTCTGCTCTTCGGTCATCTCGCACAGGTACTTCATGACCAGACGGTATTGGGCCCAATTTTGAAAAACGGTGCCGTTGCCGCCGTAGGTGATCAACTCGTAGGGGTGCTGCGCCACCGCCGGATCAAGGTTGTTGTGGATCATGTGGATGATCGCGGCGGCCTGCGTGCAGCGCGTGGGGTATTGGTCAATGGGCCGGGCAAAGATGGCGTAGTGCGGGCGGTAGCGCTCCATGTAGATCCGCCCGTGTTGGCGCAGCTCCCGGGCAAACTCGGGGGCCAGCGCCTGATGCAGGTGGGCTGGGAAGTAGCGCAGGGCGTTGCGCAGCGCCAGGGCGCGCTCGGCCTCGGTCAGGACCAGCTGCCGCGCCGGGGCGCGGGAAATGCTGGGATCAACCGGTGGGTGCTCGGGCAGGGTCTGTGGGATACCCTCGCGCAGGGCGTCGGCAAAGTTCATCTCTCCCCCTTGTGGTGTTCAGCGCAGGGCCTATTGACCCCATCGCAGGCCAGGGAGAGCGTCTCAGAGTCCACATGCACCAGATCGCCGCGCCCTGGCTTGTGGCCCTTGGCATATGCGCCAGCGGGGCCGATGGGCGCGCTCTGACGGCGACCGCTCCAGGTCGTCGCAGGGCAGCGCCCCGGTTTGACGCCAAAGCACAAAAGTCCGGCTCACCTTTTAAGCCATCCCCCTGCGCTTTGGGTTGAAAGCCACCGCGCGTCCTTGCCGACCTCCATCAAGGCCAGCAAGTGAGACGCGCAGCGCTTTGCTCAGTAGGCCTTGGCAAAGATGATGCGTTTGCAGCCGGCCTTGCCAGTAAAGATGCACTGGCCGGTCTCTTCGTTGTCCTCAAGGGGGATGCAGCGCGTGGTGAGCTTCATCCGCTTGAGGGTCTCTTCGTACTCGCGGTCGTCTTCAGAGGCGAAGGCCAGGGCAAAACCGCCGCCGCCGCCCTTGAAGAAGGCCTTGAGTTCGTCGCGGGACTCGACCTTGCCGGTGTTGGCCTCGCGGAAGTCCAGGGCGCGCTGGAAGAGGTTGCTCTGGATCTGCTCCAGGATCGTGGGCACGGTCTGGATGAAGGTCTGGCGGTCGACGTTGGCCTTGTCGCGCACGCCCTGGTCGCGGCGCGCCATGAAGACGCTGTCGCCAGCCACGTCGCGCGGCCCGATCTCCAGGCGGATCGGCACCCCTTGCTTGATGTACTTCCAGACCTTCTTGCTGCTGCGCTCGTCGCGGGCATCGACCTTGATGCGCACCTTGCTGCCGGCGTACTGCTGGGCGCTGACCTCGGCGGTCAGCTTGTCACAGTACTCCAGGACCTGGGCGCGCTCTTCATCGCTGCGGTAGATCGGGATGATCACCACGTGCTGGGGGGCGAGCCGGGGCGGCAGGACCAGCCCGTCGTCGTCGCTGTGGGTCATGATCAGGCCGCCAACAAGGCGCGTGGAGACGCCCCAGGACGTGGTCCAGGCGTGCTGACGCTGGCCATCGGCGTCGAGGTACATGATCTCCTGGGCTTTGGCGAAGTTTTGACCCAGGAAGTGGCTGGTGCCGGCCTGCAGGGCCTTGCGGTCCTGCATCATGGCCTCGATGGAGTAGGTCGACACGGCGCCGGGGAAGCGCTCCGCGACCGTTTTTTCGCCCTTGACCACCGGCATGGCCATGACCTCCTGGGCAAAGTCGGCGTAGACGCCCAGCATCTGGATGGTCTCATCCATGGCCTCGTCTTTGGTGGCGTGGGCGGTGTGGCCCTCCTGCCAAAGGAACTCGGCGGTGCGCAGGAACATGCGCGTGCGCAGCTCCCAGCGCACCACGTTGGCCCACTGGTTCATCAAAATCGGCAGGTCCCGGTAGGACTGGACCCACTTGGAGAACATGGACCCGATGATGGTCTCGCTGGTGGGGCGCACGATCAGCGGCTCCTCCAACTCCCCACCCGGCACAAGCCCTCCGTTGGGGCCGGGCTCAAGGCGATGGTGGGTCACCACGGCGCACTCCTTGGCGAACCCATCGACGTGCTCGGCCTCCTTTTCAAGGAAGCTCATGGGGATGAAGAGCGGGAAGTAGGCGTTGACGTGGCCGGTCTCCTTAAAGCGCCGGTCCAGGTCCTGCTGCATGTTCTCCCAGATGGCGTAGCCCCAAGGCTTGATCACCATGCAGCCGCGCACCGGCGAGACCTCGGCCAGGTCCGCGGCTTTGATGATCTGTTGGTACCACTCCGGGTAGTTCTGCTCTCGTGTCGGCTGGATTGCCGTCTTCTTAGCCATGCTCTTCTCGCTCACTGAAGGGTTTTCAAAGCTCGCCTTTGGTCGGCGAGCTTCTATCTCAACCGCCCGTACACAGGGGCGACTGTCTGGCGCGGGTTGTGAACATGTAATACAAGCTCGGCGCCGCGCCAGCGGTTTTATCTGGGCAAGTGCGTTGGACCGGGCGCGCCAAAGATCAGCGTACCCTGTCTTCGCAACGCCCTGGTATTACACCGCCCTCCCCTCAGATTGCCAGCGTGCGGCTCACTGGAAACGCCGCCAACCGCTGGTGCCCAGCAGAAGATCGAGCGCTTGGGGCGCCAGCGGGTCGTCGCCAAAGTAGAAGTTGGGGTCTTTGATGGTCTGACCGGGCATCTCGGCCTCCAAAAAGAGCCGCGACACCAGATGCGCGCTGCGGTCGTCGGCAAAAGACAGCACCGTGTCGTCCACCACCGCCATCGCAAACGAGCCCTGCACCGGCTGCCCGCTGGCATCAGCCACCTGCACCGTCAACTCCACCTTGTCCCGGGGGTTGTAGGTCTCTTTGTCGGCCTGCACCTTCACCGTCAGGCCCCGTGTGCGGCCCCGGTAAACCAGGCGCTCAGCCACGGGGCGTCCATCGGCCTGATGCAGGGTCACGCGCACAGCCCCCTGCGCGCTGTCGGGCATGGCCAGCGACATCACGGTGTCCTTGTCCGCCGTCACGCGGGCGCTGGCGTGGGAGACGAGGCGCTCGCGCAGCACCCCCACCACCGTCATGTCCTGCGCCTGAGTGCAGCGCACGGCGACCTTCACCGGGCGCGTCTTGACCGGCGCATCATCGGCCAAATCATCCACCGCGCGCAGCGCGCACCCCTGCAACTGCGCCGCAGGCAGGTCAAAGACCTGGCGCACGCCGTGGGGGCGAGTCAGCTTGACGCTGTAGTTGCGGTGCCGCTCGGGCACCAGTTCAAAGCGCCCCTTGCCCTTGTGGGCCGTCTCAAAGCGCGCCACCGTCGCCCCCGTGTCGTCCACCACCACACCGGCCACGTCCACCGGCTCGCCGCTCAAGTCCCGCGCCCTGACATAGACGCGCCCCGGCAGCCCGGTGACCAGATCGCCGCCCTCAGGGAAGAGTTCCATGCGCACCTTGCCCGTCAAAATCGGCACCCGGCGCTGGATCGACTCGATCAAACCGCCCTCGTCCACCACCACCGTCAGGACGCTGTCGCCCACCGCGATGGCATCGGGCAGATCAAAGGCCACCAGCGCCACCCCGCGCCGGTTGGTCTTAAGCGTCAACCGGTGCAGCTCCTGCCCGTCCAGGTTCACCAGCGCCGTGATGGTGTGGTTGGCCAGCGGCTCACCGGTCGCCCGGTGGAGCTTCACGGTCGCCTCCACCCGGTCCCCAGGCCCATAAGCCTCGCGCAGCAGGTCGAGGGTCTTCTTGATCCGGGGCGGCTGGTAGGTCGAGATGACGATCGACCGGGCGTGGGTCGCGCCCTTGTCGTAAATCACCTGGAGCTTGTACTCACCGCCGACCATCTGGGGCGGGATGATGAAGTCGTTGGTCGCCATGCCGCCGACGGCCTGGACGCTCTTGCGCATCACCACGCTGCCGCGCGGATCGACCAACTCAAAGGTCGCGCCCTCCTGCCCCTGGGCAGGCACCCCACGAAAGGTCTGCCAACTCTTGAACCAGATCGACTCGCCGGGCTTGTAGAGCGGCTTGTCAGTCATGATGTAGACGTGGCGCGCATTGCTGGCGGCCAGTTGCTGCTCAACATGCTGCACGGCGGCCGGGTTTTCGCCAAAGGACGGGACAGCGGCCAGCACCGCGCAGCCCACAAGCGCCGTCATCGACAGCGCACGAACAAAGGTCTTGTTTTGGATCTTCATTTCTTGCGCACCTCGATTTCAACGGGCTTGGTCCAAGTCTTGTGTTCGTCGGTATAGTAGAGATAGGCGCTGCTGGCCGGGGCCAGGAAGCTGCCGGGGACCTGCGAGAGCAGCTCAATGTCCACCTTCTTGCTGGCCCCCGGGGCCATGGAGCGCAGGTAGAGGATGACTTCGCGGGGGCGAGTTTCGTAGAAGTCGATGACACCCTTCTTGCGCAGCTCTTTCAGTTGCCAGCTTTGGTAGGTCATGCCGCCGGGAATCCCCACGCGGGCCAGCACCATCGGCAAACCCTTGCCCGTGGTGTTCTTGAGCGTGGCGGTCAGCTTGGCGCCCTGCCCCCACTTGACCTGCTTGCGGTCCAGTCGCGTGCTGAGCGACACCGGGGACTGGTCGCTGGAGTCGGGCTGGTCCGAGCGGTGGGTGATGACGGCGCTGTAGGGCACCGCGCCGCCACCCTCAAGCGTGATGGCGATGGTGTTGTCGCCGGCCTTCAGATGCTTGCCAAGCCCCTCAATGACCATCGCCTCGGACTGGGTGCCCTCGACGCTGAGGCTGCCGATGGGTTTGCCGTTGATGGTGACGATCAGACGCGCATTGTCGGGCAAGCGCGCGGCGGTGGTCGCGTAGCGCGTCAGCGCCTTGATGGAGAGCACGGTGGACTGGGTCGAGTAGAAATTGCCCCAGCCGCTGCGCTGCGCCTGGAGCCACTCCACGGCGCTGCTGGCCTGATCGTGGTAGGTCGGCCCGGACTTAAGCAGCGCCAAAGTCGCCAGCGCCGTCGTCTCGGCCAGCAGCGCGTTGCCGCCCGAGCGCGTGATCGAGTGGTCCGCCCCCTCGAAGTAACCCACGGCGTGCTGTTTGCTGGCCAAGCGCGTCACGGCGGCGCGGGTGGCCTCGCTTTGGGGATCGACGTTGAGCAGCGCGCCGGTCGCCAGCGCCAACACATAGGTGTCGTCCACGTCGGCGGCCAGACGGCGCACCCGCTTGATCTCAGCCTCAATCCCGGCCTTTTCGCCCGCCTCGGTCAGCGCGTAGATGATGTAGGCGTCGGTGACGTCCTTGGAGGCACGGCCAAAGGAGTCCAGCGCGCGGTCGTTGCGCTTAAAGCCCCCTTCCCCGTCGCGGCGCGACTTGAGCCACGCCACCGTGCGGGCAATCATCGCATCATCGACCTCGTCAAAGACGGCCTTCATGTCGATGAACTCCATCAGGCCGTAGGCCGTCAGCGCCTCGTGGCCGGGGTCGCCGCCAAACCACTCGTAGCCTTCGTTGGGGCTCTCGTAGCCCGACAAGAGCTGGTAGCCGCGCTCCAAAGTCCCCCGCGTGCGCTCCAGAAGCTCGGGATCCACCTCGCCGCTGGACTTCATGTAGTCCAGGATCATGACGTTGGGGTAGTTGGTGCTGCTGGCCTGCTCGAAGCAGCCGCCCGGCGAGCGGATCATGCCCTCCAGACCGCTGACCATGTTGGAGACGGGGGAGGGGTAGATGGACAGGCGCGCCTCGATGGTGCCGGGCAGCGCCTGGGCCAGATTGATCTCGTGGGTGACGGTGCCTTCGAGGGTTCCGGCCAGCGAGCGCTCCACGGGGAAGCCGCGCGGGGCCACGGCGATGGTGCGCTCGACGCTGTCGGAGAGCTTCCAGGCCTCGACCTTGAAGGCGACCTTGCCGTCGGCGGCCTCCAGACCGGTGCCGACGACGTTGAGCTTGGCGCGCAGGGTCTTGGCGCCGCGCGCGGGCAGCTTGACCCAGGTGGGCAAGCGCGAGGCGATCTCGAAGGCGGGGCCGAGGTTGGAGATGAGCCGGGCGTTGACCTCGCGGCGCGTCTCGTTGGTGATCGTCAGCGGCAGCTCGATGGTGTCGCCCTGGGAGACCTCCATGGGCATCTTGACGGTCAGCGTCACGGGGAGCTTGGAGGTGATGAGCGTCTCGGAGCGGCCGGGGGCGCCCTGGGCGTCGAGTCCTTCGACGGTGGCGCGGAACGAGGGCACCGCGTCCGATAGGTAGCAGGAGACACGCGCCTGACCGTCGGCATCGGTTTGAACATCGGGGTTCCAGTAGACCGTCTCGCGGAAGTCGTTGCGCGGGCCGTCGTAGGGGGCGCTGTAGTCGGGCACGGGGAACTGGCGCACGGCGTCTTGCTGCTGCGCGACCATGGCCTCGACGCGCTTGGCGCCTGCGGGCCTGGGGGCCATGCCGGGCTCGGCCTGGGGCTCTTCGGCGGCCGGTTGGTTCTGAGGCGGCGCCGGGGGCGGTGGTGCGTCGTGCATGGCGGCGGGCGCCTCTTCGGCGGCCGGGGCATCGGCCTTCATCATGCCTGCGGCGCTGCACCCGACCAGTCCTGCGGTCAAGCACAGCACTGTGGGCCACAAGAGCGCGCGTTGGTTGATTGTTGTCATCCCGAAAAATTCCTCCAGACTCAGACAGCCCCTCAATGCGCAGAGCTGCCCTGGATGCACCGGTCCCGCTCTTGCCAGGGTCGCTGTGGAAGACGGGCAAGATGGAACGCGGCGTATGGTGTGGTGTGGTCTGTCCGCAGGGTTTGGGGCCTGCGATGACTGGCCTTGTTGTGGGGTGAACGCGGCCCAAAGCAGGGGCTTACACAAAAATCTGTGAAATCTCTGGCATGGAGGTTGCGATGCTTTTTATCCTGACTGGCAATGAAAGTCGCAACAAGACCCGAGGCATCGACCCAGGAGCCCCTCAAGAGATTGGTGGGCGTGGCAAACCCTCAATTTTCTGAGGGGGGCACAGATTTCCGAGGCGAGCCTTTTCAAACACCTGTCCCAAATGGACACCTTTGCGCAGGATGGAGGCACAACACGATGATTTTAAAGCAACGGATGAAAGCGGCGATGGGCACGGCGGCGACGGTCGCTGCGGCCGCCTCGGTGATGTTGACCGCCACACCTGCGGACGCTTGTGGTGGGTTCTTCTGCAACAACCAACCGGTGGACCAGACCGGCGAGAACATCCTCTTTGTGCAGCAGGGCGACGAGATCGAGGCGCACGTCAACATCTTCTACCAGGGTGAGGCGGAGGATTTTGCCTGGATCGTGCCCACGCCCTCGCGGCCCGAAGTGGGGATCTCGACGGCGGACCTCTTTACGCGCTTGAACCAGCGGGTGGGCGTGCGCTTTGAGCTTGAGTATCGGAGCAACGGCGACTGCTACTTCAACGCCTTTCCTGATGACGACGATGCCTTCGACGACAGCGAGCCCAGCGCCCCCGAAGACAACGGCGGCGGCGTGACAGTGGTCGAGCAGTCGAGTGTGGGGCCCTTTGACTTTGCGGTCTTGCAGGCCACCAGCTCCGAGGCGCTCCTGTCCTGGCTCCAAGACAACAGCTACGACATCCCTGACGATGTAGGGCCCTTCATTGAGCCCTACCTCATTCAGGACAGCCAGATGCACTTTGTGGCCTTCCGGCTGCAAAACAACCGGGACGTGGGCGACATCGCCCCGGTGACGCTGCGCTACAACTCGTCGGCGCCGATGATCCCGATTCAATTGACCGCCATTGCCACCCAGCCTGACATGGGCGTGCGCGCCCACATCCTGGCCCAGGAGCGCGCCGTGCCGGAGAACTACCTGCACGTGCAGATCAACGAGGCGCGCGTCAACTGGTTTGGCAACGGCAACAACTACAACCAGCTTGTCACCGACGCCATGAACGAGGCCGGCGGCCAGGGTTTTGTCACCGAGTACGCCGGCGACACCGAGCCCATGCGCGAGTCCCTCTACCGCGAGGGCCAGTACGACACCGCGGCGCTGGCCGAGATCGAAGACCCGCTGGAGTTCATGGCGGAGCTGCAGAGCCAGGGCTTTGTGGGCACACCCCAGTTGATGGCCATGCTGGAGCGCTACATCCCGGTGCCCGAAGGTGTAGACGCCCGAAGCTTCTACAACTGCCTGGAGTGCTTCGCCGACCAGATCGACCGCCAGAGCTTCGACTCGGTGGCCTTCGCCAATGAGTTGGAGGCCAGCATCGTCGAACCACTGCGCCACGCCCAGGAACTCTTTGACACCACCCCCTACCTGACGCGCCTCTTCACCACGCTCTCAGCCGAAGAGATGACCCGCGACCCGGGCTTTGCCTACAACGCCGACATGCCCACCGTCTCCAACATCCACAAAGCCATCGCCGACTTTGAGTGTGAAGGGCAGGACTTTGGTCAAGGAACCTACACCCTGACCCTTGAAGATGGCCGCACCATCAACGGTGACCTCAGCGACGCCATTGGTGGACGCTTAAACGATGATGCGGATGCTCCGGCGGCCGCCGTCATCGAGCAAACGAACGGCGCGGGCGGCCCCGAAGTCGTGCGCGACATCAAGACCGGCGAAGACCGCCTTGATGAGGTCCTCGAAGAACGCAACAACCCCCGCGTGTTGCCCACTGGCGGCGACCTGGAGAGCGGCGTGGGCTGCTCGACCGTCCCCGGCGGCACTGGCACCGCCTCGACCGTCCTGCTCCTGCTCCTGGTGGGCGCTGGCCTGCGCCGCCGTCGTCAGCAGTGAGCCGCCCCCTCAGGCCGCGCCGTCGCATCCAACCGACGCACACCGCGGCCTGACCCCTTCCCAGCCTTCAAACATGGTCGAAAAGGCGGCCAAACCAAGTTTGGGGCTCACTTTCCAGCGCCCGCTGCGCGCTCGGCCACCAGGCGAAAGCTCCACAGCGCCGCGTCCTTCCCCACATCCCTCGTCACCACCACCGACTCCACGCTGACGGGCGGCGCCAGCTCGCCCAGAAGCTCCAGGATCTCCAAGGTGGCCTTCCAATCGCCCTTGGCCCGCAGCTTCATGTCGATGGAGACCTTGTCGGGGGTGGTCTCCTGGGGCATGAAGGCGTCGATATC
>CAKZKQ010000128.1 GCA_937123825.1 uncultured Pseudomonadota bacterium | reverse complement strand
AAAGACCCGGCGATCAGCCGCCAAAATGCATTGGTGTCCATAGTCCCCCACCCGAGAAAAGCTCATTTGTTGAAAGGCAATGCAGCAGCATCCCACACAGCGCAAAGGCACACACCACCCGCCATCACCAAACCCAAAGTCCTTGATGCATGTGGAGTCTTAAGCCTTGGTCCATGTCGGGGCAAGGATGTCCATGATTTGGGGTGTTCAGGAGCCCTTGAAAGACACCTTTTAAGTGCTCTTGGATGGATGCCGACGTACTTGAAGACTGCCTTGACGCTCTATGTTTGGTGGAGCTATTCTGTGAACGCGTTTCTGGAAGGCTCCAACACCCTGGTCACTGCACTATGCCGCGCCCCGTCAACGCGGAATTGCCACCGACGTTCATCAACGTCGGCACCCTCATCAACGATCGCTACCGCGTCGAGCGATTCCTCGGCGCCGGTGGGTTCGCAGCGGTTTATCATGCCGAGGACGTGGCGCTGGGGCGCCCGGTGGCCATCAAAATCCTGACATCGCTGGCTGCCACACCCGATCCAACGCGCTACCGCGCCGCCATGACGCGCTTTCGACGCGAGGCCATGGCCATGGCCCAGATTCGACACCCCAACGTGGTCACCATCCACGACGTGGGCGTCACCGAAGAGCTTGGCCAACCGTTCATCGTCATGGAACTGCTCGATGGCCACGATCTGGACGCGGAGCTGAACCAACACGGACCCTTTGAGCCCGAGCGCGGCGCCAGACTCCTGGCCCAATGCCTCGAAGCGCTGCAAATTGGCCACGACAAAGGGGTCGTTCACAAAGACCTCAAACCCTCCAACCTCTTTGTCTGCCAGCGCGCCACCCGCTCCGAACGCCTGCGCCTGCTCGACTTCGGCATCGCACGGCTCCACGAAACCGACACTCGCCTCACCCACACCGGCCAGATCATGGGCACCCCCCAGTACCTGGCCCCCGAATACATCCGCAGCCAGATTGTCAGCCCCGCGTTGGACGTCTACCAGATGGGCCTGCTGATGTGCGAGATGTTCACCGGTCAGAAGGTCATCTCCTCGGAAAACCCGATCACGTGCGCCCTGCTCCACCGCAGCGGCGACCTCTCGGTGCCCGAGCGCCTGCTCAAGAGCCCTCTGGGACCGGTCATCACGCGCGCCCTGGCGCTCGATCACCGCGACCGCTACCCCAACGCCGGTGCCTTTGCAGAGGTCATCGGCGCCCTGGACCTGCGCGGCGTCGTCATCCAACCCGGCGGACCCACCCACAACCTCAAAGAGGTCTCTGGGAGTCTTGGCGGTGTGGCGGTGGTTGGCCGGCGCAGCGGCGTCACCGGAGCGCTGCCCGCCGACGACATCCCCACCAACCCCCCGCCCATCGAAGAGCGCGTCACCATCGAGGCGCCCAGCGTCCAACTCGACGCCATCGCCACCTCCCGCAAGATCCAGGCCCTCAAGCGCACCGAGGACATGGCCCAAAGCGCCCCGCGCCGCAAACTCAAACGCACCGAGCCCATCTCGGTCGAAGAGATGAAGGCCATCACCCGGGCAGGCGCCAAATCCATGCTCGGCACCCCCGACGCCGACCCGGCCCGCTCAGGCGCACAGCCCCGAATCATGCGCTCCCCGCCGCCGTCCTCACAAAACGCGCGCTCGGGTGCACAACCGGCGCTGAGTCGCTCAGGTGCCCAGCCTGCGCTCTTGGACTCGAGCACACAACCCGCGCTCAAGCGGTCAAATGCTCCATCACCCACGTCGCGCTCAGGGGCCCACCAGGCGCTGTCGCGCTCAGGCGCACAGCCCGCTTTGAACCGTTCTGGTGCACAGCCCTCTTTGAACCGTTCAGGGGCTCAACCTGCGCTCTCCAGATCAAGCGCGCAGCCCGCACAGAACCGCTCCGGCGCACAATCGGCCTTAAAGAGCTCAGGCTCACACCCGTCTGCGTCGCGCTCAGGCGCGCAGCCTGCGCTGGCCAGACCCGATGCCGCCTCAATGCCTTCATCGGGCTCGCGCCCCATCCTGCCAAGCCAGGACAGCCCGCTGGGCTCGGGGCCGTCGGTCATCGTCAAGCACATCGGTCCGGGCGAAGCCACCGATCCGGCCATCCTCAACGAAGGCCCCGACAAACGGCCTCGGCTCGACACCATGTCGCTGGACATCCCGCCAGACGACCCCAAACATGTCGTGCCAGCCCCCGACCACTCAGAGCTGCTGCGCAACCTCCAGGTCGAAGAAGACCCCGAACAACCCCGCGCCTGGTTGGTGCTCACGCTGGCGCTGATCCTGCTGGCCATCGTGGTTGGACTGGGGAGCGTGGTGGCGTTGAGGTACTACCTGAAGTAGACTCTATGTCGTTTGCCGATAAGCGCCCGTCTGTTGATTCCCCAAAGGTGTGTGAGCAAAGCATCAATGTGCCCACACACCCATGTTTTAGACGGTCGTCAGGGTTGAAGAAGGCCACAACACCAATTTCTTCAGGTGTCGATGCGTGGGCCTCTTCTTGCCTGACATGCAAAGCCACGCAGGGTTGAATAAAGCTGTGTGCCCTGCGTCACACAAACCAGCGCCGCACAAGCGCGGCGAAATATTGGATACCAAGCCAGGAGCTCAAGACCATGTTGAAGACACCGATGCACCGCCTGCTGATGTTGCTCATTTTCGCCACCTCCATCACTCTGGCCGCCACCGCATGCGGCGATCTGGACGGCGAAGACAACTGCGACCCCGAGCTGGACGGCGACGAGTGCGTTTGTGATGACCCCGAAGACACCAGCACCTGCTTCTTTGAAGACGGTGACAGCGCTGAAGACGTCCTGCTGGACCTCCTCTCCGATGGTTTTGAAAGCTCCACGGTGACCATCAACGCCGCCGACACCCTGATCATCACCAACAGGGGCACCGCCCAAAGCTCGCTGACCTGCACCGGCGACAACTGCGCTGATGTCACCATGGAATGCACCGCCAGCGCCACCTGCGGCTTTGGCCTCGACCAGGCCGGCAACGAAGACAACACCGACGCCATCCTTGAAGCTGACGGCGAAGTCACGGTGACCTTCGCCCAGGAAGGCACCTACACCTTCAACGACCGCATCAACAGCGCCGAGACGCTGACCGTCACCGTCGAATAATGCTGCTCACCTCCCCTTCGGGCAGGTGAACCCCACAGCTCACAGCTTCAAAGAAGCCCAAGAAGAAAAGCCGCGCTGACATTTGCAGCGCGGCTTTTCTTCTTGGGGTCCTGTTGGGTGGTTCGCAGCGGGTTTGGGCTTCTCAGGGGGAAGGTAATTTTTCCCGCTGGTGACGTTGTTGAGCCACCGAGACTGAACCACCACAGACCCGACGCAAAACCCAAGCAATTCAAAAACAAAAAACGCCCCAAGTTTGGGGCGAGCAATGATGGATGGCCTGGGCCTCAGGACGAGCGAAGCCATAGCAGCGCTATTGCGAGCGAGTTCTGTGGTTCAGGGCGCCATCAGGGCCGCCCCAAACCCCCAAATTATTGGCCGCAGAGGGGAGTCCATGCATGGTCGGCTTCGGTGGCCTGGGGGATTTCGGCCTGGGGGCAGGTCTCGTCGGCGCTCCAGGCGCGCCATTGGTCGCCGCGGCCGGTGGCCTCGGCAAAGTCGGCAAAGACCTGGAAGCCGTCGCCTTCATCGTCGCGGTTCATGAAGACGGTCACTTCGCGGCATTCGCCGGTTTCGGGGTCGGTCTTCTCAAGGCGAGCGTGGTCCATGATGATTTCGAACATCTCGGCGGTGGAGGAGTTCCAGCAGCAGGTCTTGGATTCTTCGTAGACCAGCTCGGCCAGGACGTAGTCTTCCAGGTTGCGGTAGCGGCGGTCGACCTCGGCGCGGTCCCAACCTTCAAGCTCAGCGGCAAGCTCGTAGAGTTCTTTGAAGGCGTTTTCGCGGCGGATGCGGGCGGAGCAGCTGGCGGGCAGGCGGCGCAGGTGCTCGCGCTGCACTTCAATGATGTCGGCGATGACCTGAAGTTTCTCTTCGGGGGTCAGCTCGGTCAGGACTTTCTCGAAGCGCTCGATGCGCTGGGCGACGGCGTCCAGGTCACGGGAGGAGATGAAGTCGTCTTTGCTGATGGAGGGGACGATGTTGGTCCAGCGGCCGTCGATGCTGCTGGCCACGCGCCAGCGCTTGATGCCGCCGCCGAATTTGGCGTACTCCTCGCCGCCGGCGGTCTCATCAGTAAAGTAGCGCTTGCTGACCGCGGGGCTGTCCCAGCGGGGCTGACGGCGAGGCATGGAGCCAGAGGCCAGTTCGGCTTCGAGCAGCGGGAAGGTCTCGCCGTCGATTTCGGTCTGACCGACTTCGCTGACCTGGAGGGTGACCAGGGTGTGGCCGATGCCGCTGCTGCCGGAGCGCTCAAGGAGAACGTCACCGGGGGAGACGGTCTCGGCTTTGACGTTGTAGGTGTTGACGGAGTCGGCCAGGTTGACGGAGCCGAAGTAGACCAGCAGCAGGCGCATGAAGTGGCCAACGCGCTTGTTGAGGTAGACCTCATCGAAGTAGGCGCCGGCGTGCTTGTCTTCGCCGAGCATGGGCTGCTCGTCGTCAAAGGAGCCGGGCAGGCTCTTGGCGGCCAGCTTTTCGTCGCGGGGCCACTCGATCTTGGCGTCGATGACGTCCTGAGCCTTGTCGGTGTGGTCGGGGTAGATGTCGCGGAACTGGGGGGTGCGGCCGTAGCGGCCGTCTTCAGTGCGGATGCCGAAGTGGCCAAAGTAGAGGCGCTTGCCGTTGCTGTCGCGGGCCTCCATGAAGAAGGGCAGGTTGTACCAACTGGCGAAGGTGACGCGCAGGAACATCGCGACCTCGGCGCACTCCAGCGAGGGGGCGGGCAGGGTCTTGTTGAAGGGCGTGACCAGCTCGAAGGTCTCACCAAAGCCCTCGGAGTCGATCTTCTTCATGGACGCCACCCAAGCCTGGTACTTCTCGTCCCAGGTCAGGCCGCTGTCTTCGCCCCAGGCCATGCCGGGCTTGCTGGCCTCTGCGGTGTCGGTGTCTTCCCACTGGTTGCGGACTTCCCAGACGCTCAGCGAGCCGCCATCGACCGAAGTCGAAAGGCCGCGACGGCCCAGGATGGCGTCGGCTTTGCCGCCGGGCTCTTCCCAACCGGAGTTGTCAAAGGTGGGCTTGCCAAACTCATCGATCTGGCCGCCAGCGATGCCAAATTCATTGCTGACTTCTTCGCCGGTGCCGTTGTCGTCGGCGTCTCCACACGCCGCCAAAACCATCAGCGCCAACAGACACGTCAAAACCATTTGCCAGTTTGCTTTCACAGTCAAAACCTCAATTCCTGCTTCATTCACAATCGCAGCCAGCCATAACTGCAACCGTACCTATGCCGGCCAGACCCTTAAGCAAAGGGCGGGCCAACTTGAAGATCAGGCCATTGCGGCGTCGACGCCCCACCCTGGCAACTGGAGTGACCACATGGGGCGAGCAAAAGTGGCAGATCGACTTGCCTTGGGTGAACTTTGTTCATGATGGCACACCTCACCCGAGGGCCTTTGGGGCCAACTTGGCCCACGGCGAGGGGATCGAGGGGCTGGCTGATTGACTGGTCACCCAAGGCGCCAGGTGAGGCGGCCATGGCTTATGGAGGCTTTGAAGGCATGAGGCCAATTAAGGAATCAACAGTTCCCGCCAAGGTCCGCAAACCCAAAGACACCATGGATGAGAGTGCAAGACGGTCTTTGCAACAAAGCGGGGGTGTGTCATGGTAGTCTCGGTTTGTCGCCAGGTTATGTATACAATGATGGTCAGCGCCCAGAACACGCTTTAGACATCAAGCTGCAAGCGTGGGCACGGGGACGACAGTCCCTGGGATTCAAAGCTCCAACGTTCCAGGTTGCGTTGGACGGGGCGCGTCAAACCGGGCCATGGTGGGTGCATGGACACACACCGACAAGGCCCCACGACATCAAGAAGGCATGCGCGTTCACCCTTCATCAGCTTCACAGTCGGTTTCCGAAGTTTCCGCGGGACATAGCCACCATCTGGCGGGCCTGAGCCCGCCGCTGACGCTCCTGCGGCGCGTGGGTCGATTTACGGCCGGGGGTTTGGGGATGCTGCTGGCGCGCAAAGGCGTCAAGTCGGTGGAGTTGGTGGTGGGCTTTATGGGCAGCCGCAGCACCAGCCTCAGCCTCAAGCTCGACAAGCAGGGCCTCACCAGCCAATTTGACGGTCCGGCGCTCGATGAATTGGCCGACGATCCGCAGTGGCTGCCGGTGGCCGATCCTTTTGCCCCCGGAGAGGGGCTGCCGGTGGGCATGATCCGCTGCGAGGGCGGCAAAGTTCAGGCGCAGGACGTGGTGCATCTGGGCGTGATGATCCACGCCGCGCGTGTGGACCACCTGGGCGCCGTGGTGGCAGACCACCCTGAAGAGCGCGCCAATCTGGACAGTCGCCGGGAGCTACGCCGCTCGTCCAAGGCATGGCTCTACGACTTTCTGGCCAACGTGCCGGCCTTGTTGGGCGTGGATCTGGCCGCCGGGCTCCTCTTGCCCGACCATCTCCAGATGGGTCAGCCGGGTCAGGGCGAGCAAAAGACCTACGTCCTGGCCGCCGAGCGCCTTTTTGTGGCCGAGGATGACCCGATCGAGTCCGAACACCTCATTGGCCTGCTTGTGCCTTGCGAGAATGGCCACGGCGGCTTGCTTGAGGCCGCGCTGGAGATGCACAGCCGCGATCCCGACACGCCCTACCATCTCTTTATCCCCGAAGACCCTGAAGGAGAGCGCTGGCAGTGGCTTGGTTATGGCCATGAAGAGAGCTTCAAGCGCTTTAACACGGGGGTTCAAAGGATCCAGGAGGGCATGACGGCGCTGATCCCGGTGGAGCTGCCCGGCGCCCTGCCCGGCTTTTTGAGCCTGTGCTGGCGGACCCCTGCCCCGCTGCCCGAAGCCTCGGTTCAGATGCTCGAAACGATGCGCGAGCGCTTTGGTGACGCGCTGCTGCACTCGGACCTCTTTCAGGTGCCGGTAGAGCGCGCCGCGCTGCTTGAGGCCTTTGCCAGCGCCATCGAAGACGGCCCCTGCACCAACCGCCGCGAGTTGATCGGCAGGCTGACGCCCTACCTCTACGAGTCACTGGGCGCGGCCAGCGTGGGGATCGGCGTCTTGGAAGAGGATCAGGATCGCGGCGAGCGGCTGTGGTTTGAGAACCCGATGGGGTGGGACCTGGATCAGCCTCGGCAGATCCCGCTGCGCACGGCGGACACGCTTTCGGCGTTGGCGATGCGCATGGGCAGGCCGATCGTTTTGGCCGGCGCCCGTCAGGTCGACGCCACGGCCCCGGCGCTGCGCTGGAACAACTCGCTGGCGGTCAACGAGTCCACCGGCCAGATTGAAGACACCAGGATGGGCCTGCGGGACTACAGCACCCAGAGCGGCTGGCGGCCACTGGCCGACTATTACAAGCCCACCGCCACCGCGCCGATTTATGCCGGGGTGGTCATGCCCATTGTGCTGGGAACGCAGACCATCGGCGTCATCAGCCTGGACTTTGATCGTCATGCACCTTGGACGGCCTACTCGGGCTACAGCGCCGAAGGGTTTTACAGGACGCTGGCGCGCCTGCTGGCCTCGCACCTGGCGCTCTTGCCCGCGGCTTGAATCCACGGCGCGGGGCTTGCGCAACGCCAGGCCACGCACACACTAGATGCAACACGGCAACATGCGGCGCCCCCGCGGCCGCCGCACAACCCGATGAGAGATAAGGAGAGTCATGAAGCGCGACGACCTTTTCAAATGGATCGACGGCTTCCTTGAAGTCGAACGCTTCCGGGATTACTCGCCCATCGGTCTTCAGGTCGAAGGAAACCCTGAAGTGACCAAAGTGGCGCTGGGCGTGTCGGCCCACCTGGGGCTGATCAACGACGCCGCTGGCTGGGGCGCTCAGGCGCTGCTGGTGCACCACGGTTTCTTTTGGCCGGGCGAGTCTCAGGTGTTGCGCGGATGGCGCAAGAACCGGATCAAGGCGTTGTTGGACGCGGACATCAGTCTGGGGGGTTACCACCTGCCGCTCGACGCCCACCTGAGCGTGGGCAACAACGCATGTTTGGCGGACTTGATGGGCATCCCCACGGACAACCGGCGGCTCTTTGCCAAGGCCAAGGGCGCCGAGATTGGCATTTTGGGGCATTACGATGCGCCCAGGCCGGCGCGCGAGGTCACCCAGCTGCTGACCAAGTCATTTGGGCCGCGCACGATCGCCTTCACCGAAGGCTGCCCCGAAATGATCCGCACGGTGGGGATCGTCTCGGGTGGCGGCGCGCCTTATTTTGAAGAGGCCAGAGCCGCTGGGGCAGAACTCTTTTTGACCGGAGAGGCCCGCGAGCCCACCATGGCAGAGGCGCGCGAGACCGGCGTCCATTTTGTGGCCGCTGGGCACTACAATACCGAGCGGCTGGGCATCATGGCGCTGGGAGAACGCATCAAAGAAGAGTTCGGGGTGGAGGTGAAGTTCTTTGAACACCCCAACCCTGTTTAAGGCGGATTCCTGGCCATATTGCGTAAAGAAAGAGAACCTTGAATAGATCGGTGCGTTAAGGTGTTGAGCCCCTTGCGAAGGCTCTGCGACCTTATGATGAAGTGACGGGGCAAAGACGACCTTTGCCTCGGACTTCCAAACCCATTGACCCAACGACGACGACGGACACAGAACATCCATGCAAGACGACAGTGGGAAGACCAGAACCCCGATGAAAGCCATCTCGCGCTACTCGCGGTTCATCATTGCAGGCGCCGCGTTGCTGGTGGCCTTCATCCTCAGCATCGAGTTCAACAACCGAGGCCTCCAGTTTGACCTGGAGAAAGGCGGCAGCCCCGCTGAAGCCGGCCCCGGTCAAAACGGCGACGCGTACAACCTCGCCGGAGCAGAGATCCTCAACAAGGTCCTGCTCCAGATGAAGGAGAAATACGTCGATCCCACCCGGATCAACCCCAACCGGATGCTGGCCCACGGCCTCGATGAGCTGCAAAAGTCCGTCCCGGAGATCGTCGTCACCTTTGACAAGGACATTGACGACAATCCCTCTCAGGCCACCGTGCGGGTCGATGGACAGACCAAAACCTTCCGCATCGGCAAGTTTGAGTCCCTCTGGGAGATGTCCTTTAAAATGAAGGACATTTTCCGCTTTGTGCAGGACAACCTCACCGAGAGCGAGGACCTGAAGTTCAGCGATGTCGAGTACGCCACCATCAACGGCATGCTCAACACCCTCGACCCCCACTCGGTCCTGCTCACCCCCGACGTCTACAAAGAGATGCAGACCCAGACCGGCGGCAAGTTTGGCGGCCTGGGCATCGTCATCGGCATCCGTGACGGCATGCTGACGGTCATCTCACCCATCGCCGACACCCCCGCCAGCCGCGCGGGCATCAAGGCCGGCGACAAGATCACCCGCATTGACGACGAGTCCACCGTCAACATGAGCCTCAACGACGCTGTGGGCAAAATGCGCGGTGACCCCGACACCAAAATCACCATCTACGTGGCCCGCAAAGGTTGGAGCCAGCCCAAACCCATCGAGTTGACCCGCGCCATCATCAAGATCGAGTCGGTCGAGTCCCACCTGCTGGGCAACAAGGTCGGTTACGTGAAGCTCAAGAGCTTCCAGGCCAACACCTACTCCGACATGCGCGACCAGCTCGACGACATGACCAAAAAGAGCGGCGGCCTCAACGGCCTCGTCCTCGACCTGCGCAACAACCCCGGCGGCTTGCTCGACCAGGCCATCAAGATCTCGGACGCCTTCCTGACCAAGGGCACCATCGTCTCCACCGTCGGCTTCGGCAACAAGCTGCGCGACGAAAACCACGCCCGCGTCCACGGCACCGAGCCCAACTACCCCATCGTCGTCCTGGTTGATCCCGGCTCGGCCTCGGCCTCCGAGATCGTCTCGGGCGCCCTGAAGAACCTCGACCGCGCCATCATCGTTGGTGACACCACCTTCGGCAAAGGCTCCGTCCAGGTCATCTACGAGTTGATGGACGGCTCCGCCCTCAAGCTCACCATCGCCCAGTACCTCACCCCCGGCGACATCTCCATCCAGTCGGTCGGCATCAGCCCCGACATCCAGATTGTCCCGGCCACCGCCGACGCCAAGGGCGTGGACATGTACCTGCCGGCCAACATCACCCGCGAGGCCAACCTCGACGCCCACCTCAACAACAAGAATGTGGCCGAGGGCGAAAAGCCCAACATCATCTTCCCCTTCTTCAAGGAGCGCGAGCCTGACTTCGACCCCAACAAGCTCGAAGACGACAAGTTCAAAGAGGACTTCGCCATTGAGTTTGCCCAGCGCCTGCTCAAGGCCACCGGCGAGACCTGGGAGCGGGCGGCGATGCTCAAGAAGATCCAGCCCACGCTGGACAAGCTGGCCGACAAAGAGATGGGCGCCATCGCCAACAACCTCAAGAAACTTGGCGTGGACTGGAGCGACGGCGCAAGCCCGGCCAAGCCCTCCATCTCCATCAAGACCAGCACCGACCAGGGCAACGCGCTGACCGCTGGCCAGAAGGCCAAAGTCACCGTCGAGGTCACCAACAACGGCAACGCCCCCATCCACCGCCTGCGCGCCATCACCGACGCCCCCGACAGCATCCTTGATGACCGCGAGTTCATCTTTGGCAAGGTCGAGCCCGGCAAGACCCGCGCCTGGACCGTCGAAGTCGATGTGCCCAAGTTCAACCAGACCCGCGAAGACTACATCGACCTGAAGTTTGGCGCCGCTGGCGTCGAACTGGACCTGGTCGAGTCCTTCACCCTGAAGACCAACGGCGACGCGCGCCCCCACTTTGCCTTCAACTACGAGATGGACGACAGCAAGGGCAACGGCGACGGCATCCTCCAGCCCGGTGAGACCATCACCATGCGTCTGAACGTGACCAACACCGGCAAGGGCGCCGCGGGCAAGACCACCGCCTACCTGCGCAACCTCAACGACGCCGCCCTCTTCCTCAAGCAGGGCCGCTCCGAGATCGAGACCATCGAGGCCGGCAAGACCCACACCTTTGAGTTCACCTTCGACGTCCGCTCCATCCCGGACAAAGACCCCATGAAGGTCGAAATCGAGATCTACGACGAGACCTACAAGATCCTCAGCAACGAGGAACTGGAGTTGGCCGCCGAAGAGACCGCCGCCGAGAAGGTCGCCCGCGCTGGCGGCGTCTTCACCGCCTCCAAAGAGGTCACCATCCGCACCGGCGCCCGCGCCACCGCCGCACCTCTGGCCAAGGCCGCCTCGGGCACCAAGCTCAAGGTCACCGGCAAAGCCGGTCAGATGCTTCGCGTGGCCATCGACAAGAAGACCTCCGGCTGGGTCTCTGCGGCCGCCGGCAAGTACGCCAAGGGCGGCGGCGGCCCTGCCGAAGCCAAGGTCACCCCGGTGACTCTGCGCTCTAGCCCCCGCGTAGACCTGAGCAACGCTGTGCTCTCCACCAACAAGGCCACCATCAAGCTCAACGGCCTGGCCACCGACGAAGCCAGCGTGCGCGACTACTACATCTTCGTCTTCCACACCAAGAACAACCGCTACCGGGCCAAAAAGGTCGCCTACAAGCGCGGCGGCAAAGCCGAGTTGAAGATCGACTCCGAGATTCCGCTCGACAAAGGCATGAACCGCGTGCGCGTCTACGTCCGCGACGGCGACGACATGGTCACCGACCACACCCTCTTCGTCTACCGCCGCTGACGGCCACCCTCCCCCACCCTCCCAAAGGCGCCGCCCGGCGCCGACAGGAGGGCCAGCGCCCGGTGTGGGCCCTTATCTAAGGCTCTCACGACGGCGGCGCTGGCCAAGCGGCCCCACGACCGCGCAGCGCTTTTCCTCGAATCACCTCCTTCCCATAAGTGGCTCCTTTGCCGTCCACTTTGCCCAGACGTGAATCGTCGCAGACACCCACGTGTGAACCACGGTCTTCACCCGCGCGCCGTGTAAAGAAGGCGGTCATGTTGGCCCCCATGTGGATTTGATCACGCGAGAGCCTGGACAAGCCACGGCTGGCCGCCCTCATCAATCGACCCATCACACCGCTGCCCAGATGGTCCCCAGGACGCGCAGGGCTTTCCAGCACGCCGTCAAAGTCCCACTCCAGGCGCGAGGCCAGTACTTTCATGGTGTAGGGGCTGTAAAGCCGAAGCTGCGTCGCGGGGCTGATGTACTCCAGGTGCGGCAGGTCCATCCCTGTGCGTTGACAGAACCAAACCACGGGCCGCGCAAAGTTCCAGTTGAGCGTGTTGATGACCAGCAAACCGCCGGGCTTGAGCATCCCATAAGAAGCCTCCAGCATGGGCATTGGGTCCGCAAAGCGCCCAATCAAGTGGTTCAGGACCACCACGTCGGCCATCGGAGCGGGGCGATGGGACACCACATCCGCGCACACCACATTGACCCCATGCAGGCTCTCGGCGACGCGGACGCAGTCGGGGTTGGTGTCGTAGCCAAGCACCTGCCAGCCCCGCTCTTTGGCAACCGCCAGCCGCGCACCAATCTGGGCGCCCACCTCCACCAACGTCCCCGTCTGGCGCCGAGCTTCGATCTCTTCCAACACCCACCGCCAGTGCTTTTGGGTCCGGCAAGCTTCATCCACCATCCGCTCGACACAATGGGGCTTTGAACGTGGTCTGGGGTTTTGCAACTTCACCAGACCACACGACTGGCATTGCGCATAAATGCCCTCTTGATGCCCTCCGATGGGCACACACAAGACTCGCCTCATGTACCCAAGACCACAAACCTCACAATAGTTTTCCACAGAGCACCTCCCGCGCGCTGCCCTGGCCCATCACAGCTTGCCCGTTGGCAGACAAACCCATGCCAACACCCATCAAACCGGTGCGATGAACCGCCATGAACCCACCTTTTGGTGGTCACTGCAGCAGCCAACCCATATTTCAGGAGGTAAATAGCAAAAGAGGGGCCAGAACCTGGGTAGCCAGCCAAATGCACACACTCACGGCAGCACAAACGTCTGGGCCCTGCCTGACAATTGGAACCGAGTTCCGGTGGCCACATTGACAATAATGGGTACAATCAGCGCTATGAGTTGGAGGTTAAGGTCTGAGTTCCCCCTTCATAATGGTGGCTTCATCAAGGGAGGCATTACAGGCCCACAATACGTTTAGAGCTCATACCCGCCGAGCCCCCTGATATGTCATAGCAACGACTCCCCCGACATTGTGACGAAGCCAAACTTCAATCGCGCTCAAATGATTCAGACCTCTCTGCACCCTCATCTGCATCTCCGGGCTGCTCATCCGAGCCCCGGTTGTTAACAGGCGGTTCTGAGTCACAATAATTGTTTTGATGAACGATGCTATAAAACGCATCATCATCAAACCATGTCGGTCTTTCTGGGCATCTCGGATTGTTGTTGTAATTGCTCAACTGTTCCTGAGCTTCCATTGACAACTGAGAATAGCGATTTGGCAAGTCAACGGGAACATCGGATCCAGCGATATTAATCTCGTCACCTTCGACAGGTTCGATCTTTACGGAGTGAACAAGTACCCACTCACGGGACGTCCGTCTGAAATTACCAAGCAATATATCCCTGGCACCAATGTCATAATCATGATTTGTAACAAACCCGATGGCATCGAGTTCCATTGGCAGATCAAATCCAGCAACAACATCCAATGCTTCGAATTTAAATTTAAAATATGAATCCCGAAAAGGACCTGGGCATGGTGGTTGCACTTCTGGTTCCTTAACAACCCGAACAATGGCAATGGTATGTGAATGTGTAGAAAACTGGCATATATCCACAGGTCTCACTTCGCACTCATCATCATTCAAACAGTCTGAGTTGGCTACTGTTTTAGATACATCCAAATAGTTCCATTGATCTGCAAATACAGGATCATCTCCTTGGGATATTTTAGAAACACCATCATCTGAGACAGGTGGCCCCGTTCTTTGGTTTACTATTGGCTCATTGGCAGTTTCACTTGGTTCGTTGCCACTTGACTGCTGACAACCCACCACAATTAGAACAATCAGAGAACTCCAAAATTCTTTTTTCACAGTATCACCTATTTATGTTTTTTGATGAGGTCAGTTGCTTTCGGTCCAAAGCAAGGCGGCCTCATGAGCTCCATGTGATGAGTACAGCCATGTGGGAGGATCAACTACATCCACCCTAGACAGAGATGTAACACTTTGCCAGCCAGTATAAGCAGTTCCCGAAGACACATTATATTCAGTGTATGCAACATCTCCACCCAAACTCAAAGGAACCTTGAAAGACATCCAAAATGAACCATTGAAATAGGCAGCAGATATTCCACTAGTTGAAAGCGCTCCAGAGCGGCGACTGCTATTACCAGGTCTCCACTCAATGACTTTAGTGACTGCGTTTACCCTAAAGTATTTATAAAGGACGGCACCAGTAGGAACTCCTCTATCTTGCCAAGCAATAAGGCAATTATAGTCCAGTTCATCTCTATCAGGAGCGCAAGCAATCCCTACAGGGAAGTCTGTACGGTTGCGATAGTTCCACAAAGAAAAAGACTCGCTGGGAGTTCCCCCAGAAAGAGTAGACCCAACCCTTAAGTCTCTCACATTTCCTGAATCAAAGCCTGGAAAAACATCAATCCTCCCTTGAGTATTTCTATCGCGTTCTGTTCGCACTCTAGCAAAAACTGTAACACCACTATATTCATCCCAGGCAGAAGTCATAGGAACATGACTCCTTATTGACGAGGCAGTGTAACAAGGAGTCAAAAGACACTCTCTATACGTTCCAGTCACAACGCTCTCAAAGAGATCAGAATCATCGGGATCAGTATTTCGTGCATACTTAACATATGGAATACCGGCCCCAGAATAATCAGATATATATGTTATACGATTATCCTTCCCGGATACATCATCAAACTCCATTGCTGTATAAAACACAGGCGAAACATACAAATCAGACACAGATGATGCCGGCGTTGATATTTTAGTAAATGAATAAAAGCCATCCGCGCCAACCGTAGAAGTTCTTATTTCATTATCGAAATACAAACTATATCTTTCGCTGCCAGATCCGTACTTCCTAGTATGTCCACCAGAGTAGCTACCTCGCTTCCATCCGGACCCAACAAATGACGCTACTCCCTTCCATACACCTGACGATGTCAAGCCTCTATATTTATGAGTAATATCTCTCCCTGCCGACTGGTTATCATCAGCACAACTCTGGTCCCATTCATACAGGTGACGCTTAGTCACATTCCCGTTACCACTTCCAGACATGAGAGCAGTATTTGGATCTGGATGACCAAGATTCAAGGCGTGTCCAAATTCATGCTCAGCCACAACTTTCAAATCATATGAGTTAGGATGAGATTCGTTGTCGTCAACAACCCAATTCCGAGAACCACTGTCACATGACGTGCTGTCTCCATCTCCATAAAACTGCATCCGAACTCCATCACTGCATACGCTGGAGTCGAAAATAGAAGCATTAGCATTACTGTCACAAACGCCAATAGGTGCGCTCCTGTCTTGGCATCCAGAAACAAACTCTATGTAGATAGCAGGCTTCAACACAGACACTGTATTATTGCACCAGCTATTAAAATCAGCGTTAATTTGACCGCCATAAAGAAGAGCAACACCATTTGACTCCATATTCCACATTTCAGCAGCAGAATTAATAGTATTTATAATATGATCCATCGTTAAATCATCATCAGACTGCGGCGTACAGCTGCTCATACTATCAGCAAAACCCGACTGTATATAATAATAAATAACATTCGACGTCCCAAACCAGTCATCAAAATTAGGCCAAGAGGCTTTCGTACTCGAACAACTTTGGGCTGATGTCTCTAACGGTGTGATGACAGTGAGAACAAAGGCTAACAGGGATATGGTTAACAAAACAATTTTCAAGATCTTCACCATATTAAGGGTGCTAGGCATATATTTACCAGCACTTTAAAAACACACGACTAAGCCAACGCGCAAAAGGTGCTTTACCTCCTCAAAAGAAGGACTTTGATGTGCTGTTCAGTGAACAAGTAGAACGGAACGTGTTTGGATTGACACCGTTCTAAACCCGTCAAAGACAGTGTGAATAAAACTTAGTGCGTGCGGACGCATTTTGCACATACGCTCTTAGTATGTGCAGACCTCCTCTCAATGTCAAGGAACAGACACCTTCCCTCTTTTCAAAACAGGTTCGCAGGTCATTGTAAGGAGACTGAGGGCCCCCTGGCAAGAGCAGACTTTGAGTTACCGATCTATGCCCAAGTAGCTAAAGGTGCTAGGCTGAAGCCCGTGATATAGGGAGTATAGCAGGTAGGAGGGGCGATGCCGATCACCAATCCATCAGGGGCAAGAGATCCAGGTGAGTACCGACGGTTATGGGCTTGGGAGCTGAAGCAAACGGGGTGGTCGCAGGTCAAAATTGCAGAGGCTTTGGGTGTCACCGAAGGCGCTGTGAGCCAGTGGTGCAAGGCTGCTCGCGAGGGAGGTGTTGAGGCGCTGTTGACTCGCAAAGCTCCAGGTCCTCCTCCCAAACTCACCAAAGAGCAGAAGTCCAAGATTCCTGCGCTTCTCCTGCTGGGAGCCGAGCACTACGGCTTCCAAGGCGAAAGATGGACCTGCAAACGCGTTGGAGTCGTCATTCAACGTCACTTCGACGTAAAGTATCATCATTCTCATATCAGCAAGATTCTTGTTGAACTGGGCTGGAGCCCTCAAAGGCCAACACATCGCTCGAACGCTCGCGATGACGAGAAGGTTGAGCAATGGGTTGACGAGAGATGGCCTGAGATCAAAAAAAGCCAGGGAAAAGGACCGAACAATAGTTTGGGTTGATGAGGCCGGATTTTACCCGCTTCCTGCGGTTCGGAGGACTTACGCTCCAACTGGCAGAACGCCTGTCTTACGGGCTCCGTTGAATTATGGAGGGCTCAGCTGCATCAGCGCCATAAGTGAGACAGGCCAATTGCTGACGTGGGCCATCGAAGGAGCTTTCAACGGCAAAAAGATAGCTCGTTTTCTGAAGCACATGCTGCGGCACTTCAAAGGAAAGCTGACGGTTGTTTGGGACCGAGCCAAGATTCATCGTTCGAAAGAGGTCAAAGCGCTGCTTAAAAAAGGAGCGGCAAAGCGCTTGCACCTGGAACTCTTGCCCACGGCGGCTCCTGAGTTGAACCCCATGAGGACGTGTGGGGATGGCTCAAGAGAGACCTCACCAATCTTTGCTGCTTCACACTCAAAGAACTCAGGCATCGTCTCCGGTTGTCCATTCGCAAACCCAGACACCGTACTAATACATTGTTAGACTTTACCAGGAAGACCGTTCTTTACCCAGACCTTTAAAAGTCCATAATATAATCAGTAATTAAGAGACCTCACGGCCAATCTCTGCTCCCGACGCGGTTTGCGAAGAAGTGCTCCCTGGCTGACGATGGGTCGTCACCACAGTCCCAAACCCACCCGCAAACAAAACAGTCCTTGCGCAACCCAACGCGCGAGCCACGAGTGTACGAGTCACACACAGGGCAAGGCTCACCAATCCGCTCTGCTTGGAACTCTCTGCGAGCATCTGCAAGTGACATGGAGTTGCCTCCCCCCACATCGACGCTGGGGGAACGGTGTCCATCATCATATAGAGGCTCCCCTTCCCAGTCACAGATGTCACATGAAGCAAAGAGTGAGTCTAGCTCGATGCTGTACGATCCACAGCATTGACAGCGCTTCAGAAGCACCATGTCTGTTGAACTTTCCATAAACCCCACATCGCCCGACGAAAGCCGCCGAAACGAGACTGATTCAACGATTGCTCAGACTGCTGGCTCTTGGTTTTGGATCCACCGCTGCCACCTGTCCAGGACCCGAAACCCAGCATAGTCTGTCCTGATGGGGAACCGACCACGGTAATAACAGTTCCAGTAGCTGGTCACGCGCTGGGATGTCAGTGTGACGAAGGGCCTGTTGTGATTAAGAAATTGCGCAAACTCAGTGGAATGGCTCTCATCAAAGTTCGCTTCGATGTCGTCGATGATCTCAAGGACATATTCTCCAACCAGCCTGACGACGAAAGGCACAGCCCAAAGGGGCAAGGGCTGAGCCAAATTGCGCAGATGGTGCTGCCTGACCCTTCCGTCGTAGTGGCGTGTCATGAGGCAGTCTGCGATGAGTCGTGGAGTCTGTGCCAATGAAGCGTAGGCTTGAGTTGTTTGGGCGTTGATCCGGTAGGGCAGGCGAATTTGCTCGCCCGACAGGTTCAGCGGTTGGCTCCACCACTGTGGAGGGTTCGCATCTGCAAACGACAAGCCACACAAGGCCTCTTGGACAGCTGGATGGAGCGCTTTGGGAAAGACTTGCTTGAGTTGCTTCTTGTCAGAGATTTGGAGCGCCATTTTACTTTGACCTCTGAGCGACAGAGCAGCCTAACGGCGAAGGTTGACCGGCGCGCCTCGAAGCCGAGGCCGTTCGTTACTTATTGATATAACAAGATACCACGATGTAAAGGATCATCACAACGTGGCGAGGCCGCGTCCAGCTCCTTGTTGTATTGTTGTGCGCACGCGTGTTTTGAGGGGAGGACTCACCGCTCTTTTGAATCAGGCGAGCCGGTGCCTCAAGCGCTCGATTTACGTGTCGGTCACCAACTGCACACCTCGGTCTTTGAAGATCTCCAAGACCGTATCAAGCCAGCGACGGTCAAGGTGGCGCTGCGAAACAGCAAAATTGATCCAGCGCAGTGTGAACGGAGGCTCAAGTCCGAACCCTCCACGAAGACAGTCTTCGAGGGCGTCCAGGTTTGCGCCGTAGTAACCACCAACGCCGTGCACTGCTTCACCGAGTGCAAGGTAGAAGTCATAGGCGGTTCGGATGTGCTGTCCATCAATAAGAAGCGTTGAATGGGTCCAGGATCGAACCGGCTGTCGATGCATTTGCCTCACCACTGCCAGCCGAGCGGCTTTGGTGGGAGCATCTTCGTGTCGCCATTGTCCCGTTTCGGTCACGAGGCCTTCGCTGAACGCGAGCCAGAAGGCAAGTTCCTCGCGGCTCAATGCTCCGGCGCTGTCGATTTCGGCCGTGAGCACACGATTGGCCTCATCCCAGCCTGTCGGCACGAAACCTGGGAGTCCAAAGCTCCCAATGGCCACGCCTCGGAAATCGTAGAGTCGCAGGACGGGAAATCCTCCGGGCCTCGGACGCCATTGTCGTGTGGTGATCCAGTCACGTAGGCGGCCATACACCTGGCCCTTCAACCTCAACTCGTGATGATGGCAGCTTGAGTGCAGCGATCTGGCCAGGCCATCGATGTCGTCAAAGATCCCCCACCGCTCTGTGGGGTCGGCCTCGAATTCTCCATCATGAAAGAGTTCGAAGTGTCGCCCCCTTTGGCTGTCTTTCGTTGTCATCAGTCTTATCACGGCTCCAAGCGCTACTACGGAGAGCCAGTGGGCACTGTCTTTGGGGTGCTGCCAAGCCGCCCAACAACGTCACCACCACTCCAGAATCGGCGTTGAGGCGAGCCCATAGCAATGAGATGTTGACTCGCCCCATCGATGTGGTCGGCCTCTTGGGGATATGACGCTCAGCGTGGGCTCTCCAGCGTGCAGTGGCTATGTGCTTTGCTTCGACAGCCACTGCTTCAAATGCTCAAGCGGGATGGGGTCTTCAAGGTCGGACCAACGCACACGAAGACCTTGGCTTGGGCTGCCTTCAAACACAGCATGCTTGAGGAGGTGGTTGTGTGGGTCGATGCGCAGTTGCTCTTTGAGTTGGGCTTGGAGTTCCTGGTGCCTTTGCTTGTCTGCAGGCAGAGCTGGATGGGTTTTGACATCGGTCAGACCTTGCAGAAAGGCATTGGACCACCGCAACCAGATATCCCAGTCTTCCAAGGCCAAGGCCAATGTCGAGCCGCTTATTGGAGTCAGCAGATAGATGTCTGGCCTATCTTGAGACAAGGCATCGAAGTCAAAAAAGGTCGCCTCGAAGACGTGAGGAGCACCTTCGTAATCAGCAACGCCTGTGCGAGGAACGTCGTAGAAGTCTGTCACGGTGTAGACGGTTTCTGTCATTGAGGACCGAGCACATCTGCCCATCAAGCAGGATAGAACAGAGCGCGTTTGGATTGACACCGCACCAACTCCGTCACAGGCGACGTGGATGGGGTCAAAGCAGATGTCAACCTACAGGCGTTCCGTTCTAGCGGTTGCGAGCTCTGCGGCGAGTTGACAGGTGTTTTCAAGTGAATCAAGAGCAAGTTGAGACACTATTTTATGTTATGGTGCGTTCAGATTTGTATAGGTTTCTTTTTAGACAAGAATATGTCCCACCAACCAAAGTGCAGCGCAAGCAGATGATCAAGTTCCCACGTTTTTCCACCACCATTTAATTTCAATTCATCGGGCAGGCAATATGCTGCAATTTCTGAGGATTGGAGCATATGAAGAACACCTTGAGAAAATCCTCCACCAGCATAAACAATACAACCGCCCATAGGAAGCGAACTCATGTCTGCAAGAGCATAAGGTATCTTCTCATCAGCAGTACCTTGTGTACCTTGATACTTACACTCAATTGCAAACGCCTTATTCTTAGCGCTATCATAAACAAATAAATCTATCCTACGACCCTTGCCTATTATCGACTTACCAACTCTAATCTCAGTATATACCTCCACACCTCTCGACTCGAAATTTGAAAGTATATACTTACCGATCAAGTCTCTATATTCATTTCCTCTCAAGAAAAAAACTCCAAGCTTCAGAACATGCTTAACTGGTTACCTATATCGCCTGATTTTGAGTTGATTGTTGGTGTGTTATTGACCTGCGCTGGACTCTCGTTTAGATTCCTGGCGCTGGTTTCTCCTAGGCGCTTTTGGGTTATCTCTACAGCTTCTTTGCATTTATCATTACCCATAAAATTGCGCCCTTGTTTGACTGCAGCCAAACCAACGCTGCCAGATCCCATAAAAGGATCAATGACAAGATCACCAGGTTGAGTACTTTGTAGAATAAGTACTTCAGACAAATCACTTGGCTTTTCTGTTGGGTATCCTCGATAAATCCTTGGAAACTCGAGTATATCTGGGATTGATAAGTTATTGAGCTTCCTCTTACCTTTTTCAAAAAAAAGTATAAACTCGTACCTAGCCCTATAGTGATACCCCATGCCTATCTTGACTTTATCCCACACAATGGGCTTCCAAAACTTAAACCCTATGCGTTCTGCAATTGGTTTAGCGACAAACATCGTTTCATTATCGCAGAAGAAATAGAGGTGTGAGTTCTTTTTGAGAACCCGATGCAATTCAGTAAAGAGTTCTGGGAAAAGTTTGTTTGGAAAAATGTCAAACCAATCGTTACTTGATGCTTTGCTGTGTTTGAGTCGCGTGGTGGTTCCTTTCTTGCGATGCTTCTCCAAGGATTCATAAGGAGGGTCTGTTATTATCAAATCAACACTTGAATCATCAAGAGACTTCAACCATTCCAGTGCGTCTCCTTGGTTTGTTGCATATGTTGGTTGATTCATGCTCATCCTCTGCGTACCATCTCAAACTTGCACTTATGTATAGTGTATAAACCGACGTAAGGCAAGTCTTGGATGAGTTGGCCTCAATGGATCAACGTGACCTCACTTACCATGAGCCTTAGGCGCCATACGTAAATTCGAGCAACTGATACCGTTTCTGGGAGGGGGGTTATTCCCTCGACATATTTCGCACCAGCTTTGGTCACCCCGAGGGTTGTTAGTAGTAATCCGCTCATCAGTACTCCCGAAGCGCTCCTTGATATCATAGAAGATGTGTTCTGGCTGTCCTGAAGAACAACTAGGGCAAGACTTCATTAAATTATCTTGTGACCAAACGCTCTTGTTGAGGCGCTCACCACAGAAACAACACTCACCTTTCTTTATCATCAATAAACCTCGATATTCTCAGCCTTTCATTACCCCACTGGGGAGGCGATGCTGTTTATGTACGGGTTAGCAGCAACTAAGCAGACGGCACGTTGTGTTATTGTGCCGTATTACACCCTCCGAAAACCTTTATTGCACATGACAGTCTACACCCATTGGCGGCACTAATCAAGCAAACACCGGCCTCAAAGCCCTTCGCCATCCAGTTTTAGAGCACAATCTCATAGTTCCGATGGCCAACCGCACAGTGCGCGCCATCTTCTACCCGTTGGGAGGTGTGTGCAGCGTGCTTGCCGGTCTCGTTAAGGGGGCAGTGGCTCAATCCTCAGTACCTGAAGAGAGCGTTGGAGCGCCTGCTCCCTCTTGAACTGACGGCGAGTTGGGAGTTTGAACCTCCGTTTCTTTTGCCTCCGGTGGCCGACTCAGGAGCAAGGCGACACGAGCACACGCGTCATCGAGCGTCCGAATGTTGTCGTCGTCAGGGCGAGGGCGACCAAGCTCAAAACTGGTCCAACCTTCTCCCTTTGGTACGAGGTACATGGCCCGCGCCCAAACCATGATTCCCTTGTGCTCAGTCCCGCCGGTGGCAGCCACGACGGTCTGTCCGTGCCCCCAGTCGCGTTCTGCCGCATGCAGTCCGCAGGCTCTCAGGTATCTCACCGCATCGCTTCTCGTCAGCATGGCCGTAACCTCCGTTGCCCAACGTGAAATCAGGCGGACAGCACATTATCAAAGTCAGACAAAAGCCGACTCAGTATGCACCATCGAGCCACAATGCGCCTGCTCGCCCTTTGGGAGTTGGACAACATGCCAGAAAGAGGCTTGGCCATCTGCTCGAAACGGCTCCCTTCCCTGCGCATCCAACGGCAAGAAAAAGAAAAGCGCCGCAACCGCCCATCAAGCGGTTCGGCGCTCAAAGAACACACCGAAGACATTGACCTTTGCGCCCAAGATGCCAGCCTGTTTGCTCAACAAAGAGCCTCTCTTGAGCCCCGGACCTTGTCTCTCACTCCACAACGTTGATGGTGCCAAAGAGACTGTTGGAGCGGTTGTCCTGTGCGTCGACCAGGTAGACCTCAAGTCGATGGGTGCCCGCCACAGTAAAGGTCGTCTCTATGGTCCAATTCAGGGTCGAGAACGCCTGCCCGTCTCTCCCCTCAACCGCCATCGGGGGCCGCTCATCCACGTTCCCGTCCGGATCGGTGATGACCGCAAAAAACTCCCTGACGTCTCCCGGGCTGTCTTCATAGTCCAACAACCCGGCGATTCTGGATTCCTCGCCAGCGGTGACGCTGCGGGACGGAAAAAAGAGGCTTGAGAGCTTTGGGGCCGCCGCATTGAACTGGTCGCCCCCTTCCCCCCCACCATCTCCTGTGTCCTCGTCACCACATCCAAAGAGGCAAAGGGCCGCCAAGGCAAAAACCAAAAAACGAATCACTGTCATGCGTGAGGCATGCTTCATGCGTTCACATCTCCATCATCTTTGACACTGTTTTGGGCAAAATCGCCCTTAATCCTTAACTCAAAAAAGGAAAACAACGCAAGATAATTCACGCATGAAGCCCGACAGGCACGACGTTAACAACAATAAATTGTTCAATTCAATAGCCCTCCTCCTTCAAAAGGCCTCCTCGCACATCCAACCACTCCAACAACAAGAAAAAGAAAAGCGCCAAACCCACCACTAGGTGAGTCAGCGCTTGAAGCATCGAGCGGCGCTTGAAACCGCCGCCCCAAAAACACTGGCCTGTGTGCGCGTCAGGCCGGGCGGAGCCGGTCTGGCGAGTGCATAGGCCGTCTGGTTTGGTCTTATTTGCTGCCCGCTTTGTCCGCAGGCGCCTTTTCACCAGCCTTGTCCGCAGGAGCCTTCTCGGCGGCTTTGTCACCGGCCTTATCACCCGCCTTGTCGCCAGCCTTATCACCGGCTTTGTCCGCAGGCGCTTTGTCACCGGCCTTATCACCGGCGTTGTCACCGGCTTTGTCGCCCGCTTTGTCCGCAGGCGCCTTGTCGCCAGCCTTGTCACCGGCCTTGTCGCCAGCCTTGGCGTCTTTCTTGGCAGGCTTGGCGTCGCGCTTGGGCACCACGATCTTCTTGTAGGACAGCTCCTCAAGCTCTTTGAGTTCCACCGAGAAGACGGCCTCGGCCTTGCCCTTCTCGATCGTCTCAGAGTCGCCCTTGAGGGTCTTGAACGGCAGGCGGTTCATGTCGGCGGGGTTGCTGACGGGGTGACCGGCCAGCTTGTAGGCCATCATGTGCACGTCGCGCAGCGCCGTCAGCGCCATCTTCTGCTGGATGGGGGCCTTCTCTTCGTCGGTCTTGGGGTTGAGCTCTTTGTCCTCGATCAGGACCTTGAACTTGACCCGCTTGTTGGCCTCGTCCCAGGCTTCGGCCTTGACCAACTCGGGCTTTTCTTTCTCGAAGCGGCCGGCAAAGTCGTCGGTGTAGATCTCGCGCTGGAGCTTTTTGGCCTTGTCGAGGGCCTGCTTGCGGACGTTGCGCAGGACACGGATCTTCTTAAAGGCCAGGTAGTTCTCGACCGCCTTGGCGCGCGAGGCCTTGTCTTTGGCCAGCGCGTCGCCGCGCTCCATGTAGTACTCGCTCAGCGACATGTAGGCCTGGTTGGCCTGCGGGCCGCGGTCGCGCACCTCGATGACCTTCCACAGCGCGTCGCGGAACTGGTCCGAGCTCTTGTCCTTGATGGACTCCGCCTCTTTGAGCAGCAGGTCCTGGTAGAGCTGGTTCATGTACTGGGCTTTGCCTTTGTCGGTGTTGAGCGCCTTGGACTTCTCAAAGTACTCGCGCGCTTTGGCAAAGTCGTTCTTGGCCGTATACAGCTCGGCCATGCCCACCAGGGCGTCGAAGTTCTTTTCGTCGAGCTTCAACGCCGCCGTGAAGCGCTCTTCGGCCACATCATATTTCTTCTGCACCAGCGCCGCGCTACCCTCGTTGGTCAGCGTGCGGGCATCCTTTTCGCACGCCATGGCCCCAAGGGCCACGACCAGGGCGCAGAGCATGGCGAGCAGGCGACGACGCGCGCTGCTCTTGATCATCATTTGACGCATGGAGATCTCCTGAAACGGGTCCAACGATTTCACAGTCCGGTGCCATCCTGAACCGCCTGAACTCCGGTGTCAATTGTTGATCCCCTTCAGACTTTTGTCCTGACCTCCAGCCAGGGTATAACCCGCAAGGTCAGAACAAGGATACGAAACGGACCAAGGGAGATGGGAAGTGGGTCTTTTTGACAGGTTGACCGGACAACTCACCGGCTTCATCGACGACGTGCTCCTGCCCGACGAGCAACGCACCATGGTCCTGCGCGCCGAAAAAGCCCTGCGCGACCACGACCACACCGAGGCCCTGCGCCTGCTCGACGACCTCGAATCCCAGCGCCCCGGCCTGACTCGCGTTCAGGAGCTGCGCGGACAAGCCTTCATGGGCCTGAACCAACACGAGCGCGCCATCGAGGCCTTCAGCGCCGTCGCCACCGCGCGCCCCGACCCGCACATCTTCCTCAAGCTCGGCCTCGCGCTGCTGGCCACCGGACAACCGCGCCCAGCACGCGGCGCCCTGCGCCAGGGACTCCAGCACAACCCCATCACCTCCGTGCGCTTCGACCTCCACAAGGCCCTCGGCGGCGTCCACCAGGCCATGAACCGCCCCGACCGCGCCGCCGTCGAACTGCGAAAGGCCCTGCGCCTGCTCGAAGGCAGCCAGGACCCCGAACTGCTCGCGCGCGCACACGACGCACGCGTAGACCTGGCCTGGGCCCTCCTGGCCCGACACGAGCGCGACGAAGCCCGGCAACTCCTTGACCAAACCATCGAAGACGACATCAGCGCCGACCCCCGCGCCCTGCGCGCCCTCGGACGCCTCCTGCTCCAGGAGGGGCACCCCGCCCAGGCACTGCCCCACCTCAACACCATGCTCGTCCTCGAACCCGACGCCCACGACGCGCGCCTAGACGCCGCCCGCGCCGCGCTCCAGGCCCAGGACCTCGACACCGCCCGAGGCCACCTGCTCGAAGGCATCGAGCGCGCCCCCACACCGCTGCAGGCCGACCTCCACACCATGCTGGCCATGGTTGCCATGCACACCGACGACCACCAAAGCGCCCTGGGACACCTCCAAGAGGCCCTCAAACACGACCCCGACCACGTCGAAGCCCTCGAAACCGCCGGATGGGCCAGCCTGGCCGCCGCCGCAGACAACACATCGCTGCGCGACACACTGCTGACCCAGGCCGAAGCCCACTTCCAGCGCCTGCGCATCAAACACCCCCAATCCCTGGCCGCACTCCACGGCCTGGGACAAGCCCGGCTGGACCGAGGCGACTGGACCGGCGCCCGGCGCCTGCTCTCCGAGGCCTGCGCCCAACCCAACGCCCCCATGGTCGCCCACCTGAGCCTGGCCAAGGCCTGCCTTGAAAGCGGCGACCCCGCCGCCGCCATCGCCACCCTCGGCCCGCACCTCGAAGGCCCCGAACAACAAGAGGCCGAATACCTCCTCCACACCGCCTACGCCCAGCTCTCCCCCGCCCTGCCGCGCCCCCCCGCCAAAGGCAAGTCCCTGGCCCCCCTCCAAAGCGCCGCCATGGCCCTGCTGGAGCAAATCGCCGCCGCCCCCACCTTCCTGCCCTTCCTCCCCCGCGCCCAGCGCCTCCTCCACGCCCTCGACACCCCGCTCGACATCGCCGTGCTGGGCGAATTCAACGCGGGCAAATCAACCCTGGTCAACGCGCTGATGGGCGAGGCCTTGGTCCCGACCGGCGTCCTGCCCACCACAGCGCACATCAACGTCCTCAAATACGGACCCAGACGCGCCGCGCAACTCCACTTCACCGACCAAAGCGTCGAAGAGATCCCACTTGGACAACTGCGCCGCCGCGTCAAAGACGACGACGCCCAACGCAGCATCGACCACATCGAGGTCCTCTACCCCCACCCCGACCTGCGCCGCGTCCACTTCTGGGACACCCCCGGCTTCAACGCCCTCGACCCCGACCACGAACGCCACGCCACCGACGCCCTCGAGCGCGCCGAAGCCATCATCTGGCTCGTCGACGCCGGCCAAGCCCTGGCAGACTCCGAAATGCAGCTCCTGGAGCAGGTCCACGACGGCGACGAGCGCATGATCGTCGTCATCAACAAGATCGACCGCCTCGGCTTCGGCCCCGACCGCGCCGAAGGCATCCAGGTCCTCACCGACCGCGTCGCCGACATCCTCGGCGACGGCGTCTCGGCCACCTTCGCCATCTCCGCCCTCGAAGGCCTCAAGGCCCGTCAAGCCCAGGACCCCGACGCCCTCCAAGCCTCCGGCGTCGCCGCCCTGCTCGACCACCTCCAAGCCGACGTCTACGAACGCGTCGCCGCCCTCAAAGCCATCGACGGCACCCGCGCCTGGCACCAGCTCACCCACGACATGATCCAGCACGCCCAAAGCCGGCTTGCCCTGCTCAGCGACCTCCAAACTCGCCTAGACACCATCAAAGAAGGCATCGCCGCCCAGGCCCACAACTTCACCACCCACTTCATCGCCGAAGAACGCCGCCGCCTCGTCCAAGCCATCGACACCACCCTGGTCACCGTCGCCCGAGAAATCACCGACGCCCTCCAGCCCGCCCCCGGACTCGTCGGCGCGCTGCTCACCCGCGTCTCCCTCTCCGAAGAAGACCTCGAATTTGTCGTCTCACTGCTCGAAGAACGGCTCGCCCAGGTCCTCCAAGCCAGCCAGCAACGCGTCACGCAGAATCTCCTCGAAGCCGAAACTCGCCTCATCGAAGGCATCGAAACCATGGACACGGCCCTGGAAGCCCCGCTGGGCGGCGTCGTCCGCCGTCGCCTCACCGGCCACCTCTCCGAAACCCGCGCCCTGCGCGCGCTATTGACCGACAGGGTCTATGGCCGTTACCGTGCGATCGCCAAAGGCCGAACCTCGGCCCCAGGCGTCATGCGGGTCATCGAACGCTCGGCCCGCAAAGACACCACCATGGACGAACACAAAGCCACGCTGCGGCGCCTGCTGCCCGACGTCGAAGACGCCATGACGGCGGCGCTGGCCGGGTGGGCCAGGGAATACTTTGACGCCGCCGCCCGGTTCTGCGACATAACCCACGGTGACCTGAAGGTCTCATCCATCGAACTCCAGGCCCTCATCACAGGGCTCCAGGCACCGACCCAAGAACACTGAAAAGACCGATGACCTCATACACACACACTCCCGCAAGCTGGCTCCTTGCCCTGGCCGCCATCGCAATGCTCTCCCTGACCGCCTGCGGCGTCTGCGGCGAAGACGAGCAACCCGACGCACAGGCCCAAGAAGACACCGGCGACAAAAAAGCCGACGCCAAAAAGGACAGCAAAGGCTCCAAAAAGGACGCCAAAGCCCCCAAAAAGGCCGACAAAGGCTCCAAAAAGGCCACGCTGGGCAAAAACCCCAACGTCAAAGGCGTCGACACCAAAAAGCTCAACGATAAAAAGAGCATCGCCGCCAAAAAGCGCGAGCTGATCGACAAAGCCAAAGCCAAGGTCAAAGAAAACAAAAAGGCCAAAGCCCTCGACACCATCCAGCCCAAGGCCCCCACCAAACCCGGCAAAAAGGGCCCCACACTCGACTTCGCCTCCCCCTCCGCCAGCAACCTCGAAGACCTCCCCAAGAACCCTCCGCCCAAAGCGGCCAACGCCGGCGGCGACACCCTCGACATCACCGGCGCCGTCACCCGCTCCGACGTCAAAAGCACCACCGGCTACCGAGGCATCCTGCGCCCCAACGAGCTGCCCGGCATCAACCCCGACGCCAGCTACAACGCCATCCGCCTGATGCCCACCGACAAAGAACAGTTCGGCGTCGCCGTCCAGGTCTGGCGCGAACCCAACCCCGGCGCCCAAAGCCGTCGCTTCAATGACCTGCTGCGCCAATACCCCGGCGGCAAACGCACCCGCGACCTGGGCGACTCCTCCTTCAACGCCAGTTGGGGCCAACTCAACTACGTCGTCTGGCTCGACCGCAAACGCCGCGTCATCGTCGCGCTCTCCTGCGACCAAGCCATTTGTAAGGACAGCGCCGCCGCGCTGAAACTGGCCCGCAAAGTCTCGAAGAAGATCCGCAAGTACTGAGGGCTTTTCCCTTCATCTCCCTTCTTCCTTTTCCTTCTTCTCATTCTTTCTCTCCCCCTCCTTTCCTCCTTTCCCTTCTGTTTGGCTCTTTCGGGCGATTCTTCCTTTTTGGAGGTTTTCCCTTTTGGGGGCTTCTTTTGGGCGCAGTGCCTGCCCGTGTCTTTTTTTACTCTTTCTAGGAGTTACGCAGTTGAGCATACCTTGTAGGCTCCGATCCCGTGTTGGTCGAGTTCGATGGCCTGATCGGGTTTGCGAAGCGATCGCATGCTCAAGCCCGTTGTCATCGGGGTTGACCTCTATAGCCCCTCTTCAACTGCGTAACTCCTATCTTTCAATGGCTTTCCTCGATGGGGCTGCGCGCCCCAAACCCCCGCCAGGGGTTGGCTGGCGCCCCAACCCCTGGACCCCGGTCGCTTCGTGGGGG
>CAKZKQ010000127.1 GCA_937123825.1 uncultured Pseudomonadota bacterium | reverse complement strand
GCGCTGCGCTTGCTTTTGGTTCGGTCGCCAGCGCTGCGCTTGGCTCCCTTGTGGTGCGGTCGCTGCGCTCCCTTGTAGCATTTGCGATGGGCTGGGTTCTTGGCTTCGCCGGTTGGAGTGGGGCATTGAGGCGAAAGTGCTTCGTTTTTGTGGGCCGGATGGGGGCTGGTTGAGTCTTGTATGGCTTTCCAATCAATTTGTGGTGCTTGTCAGGTCATGTTAGGTTCGGGATGTCGCAACGCCGAGCCCGAGGGCGACGACGGCGAGACTGAGGGGCCTTTGAGATGCACCTCTGAGCAGTTGATCAGGGTGTCCGTGCGCTGGCATGGGACCCAATGGCTGCAAGAGGGGTGTTGAAGGGGCTTTGAGGGATCGTTTTGGGGAAAATGGTTGTGTGTGATGGGCCGCGGCTGAGGCTGTGGTTTGTTGTGTGGGGCAACCAGCATCTCGGGGGCAACCAGACACGTCCTGAAGCTTTGTTGGAACCAAGTTCTGACACCATCGAACCGTTGGGTGTCAGACAGCGTTTGAAGTGCTCTTTTGGCTGCACGCGGCCTTTGATGTGCGGTTTGCAAATCTCTCTGGGCCCCGACGGGTCCATGCCATGGTGATTCAGGAGGCCAAGTGGGGTCTGACCTCAAGCTGCCGTTGTTGACCGCCTCGCTTCCGGGCACTGGTGGTGTGCTCAAGTCCGAGCCAGAAGACTTTCAGGTTGAAGAGCTGCCCAGCTACGAGCCCGAAGGGCAAGGGCCACATCTCTACCTCTGGGTTGAAAAACGCGCGTTGCCTGCGCGTCAGGCGCTGGGCCGTTTGTCCAGGGTCTTTGGCGGGCGCCCCAATGACGTGGGGCAGGCTGGGATCAAGGACACCCAGGCGGTCACGCGCCAGTGGTTTTCGGTGCTCGATGAGGCCAAGCGGTGGACGGCGCAAGAGGCGCTCGAGGCCGATCTTGGCCCCGAGTTGAAGATCCTCAAAGCCGCTCGCCATCGAAACCGCCTCAAGACCGGGCATTTGCGCGGCAACCGCTTTGAGGTGGTCATTCGGGGGGTCGGGCCCGATGCGCTGGAGCGCGCCGAGGCCAAAGTGCAGGCGCTGATCCGCAAAGGGGTGCCCAACTTTTATGGTGCCCAGCGCTTTGGCCGCGATGGTCAAAATGTCGATGTGGGCCTGGAGCTGCTGCGCGATCAAAAACCGCTCAGCGGTGCCGCCCGAAAGGTGGTGCGAGACAAGTTCCGCAAGCGCCTGATCATCAGCGCCGTGCAGTCCTGGCTCTACAATCAAATGCTCACCCGTCGCCTCCAGGAAGGACACTTGCACACGGTCTGGGACTCAGACGCGATGATCAAGTTGACCAGCGGTGGGCGTTTTGTGGTTGAAGACGCGGCGGCCGAGCAGGCGCGCTTTGATGCCCGTGAGATCGTCCACGCTGGGCCGATCGTGGGCCATAAGGCGCCGCTGTCTGAGGGGTTGCCTGGAGAGTTGGAGCGCGCTGTCCTGGCCGAGGCTGGCATTGAGCAGGCAGACTTCAAGCGCTTTAAGAAGCTGGCGCTGGGGACGCGGCGCGCCAACCTGGTTTACCCCGGGGGGCTTGAGGTCGCCGCCGACCCCAATGGGTTGAGGCTGCGCTTTGAGTTGCCGCCTGGCTCGTACGCGACGGTATTGTTGGACGAAATCATCCACCCCTGTGTGGGAGAAGATAATGGTCAAAACTAGCCACGAACCCATGAACCGCACCGATGGGCGCGCAAGCGCCGATCCGCTCGGAACGTTGACCCGGGAGCAGTTCGCGGGGCTCGCCCAGCGCTGTCGCCTCAAGATCGAACTGCCGGTGTTGGACATGCTGCGCCGCAGAGGCATCCTGCCGGCGCTGGGTGGTGGCAACGGCAAGGGACAACCCCGCTACGCGCCTGTGCAACTGTGGGTCCTGAGCCGCTACATGGAGTTGGTGCGGTTCACCGCCCATCCCTGGGAGCCCTGGCCCAGTTCACGCCCCGGCTCCAACAACCAGGCCCTTGAGGTGCTGCGCGAGCAAGCCCGTGTGCTGACCGAACTCATCCAATGGTCCACCTCCAACACACAATCCCCACCACCTGCCAGCGCGCGCCCCATGGCCGAGCTGCTGCGTGAATGGCTCGCCGAGCACCCCTCATTGGGTCCGCTGCGTCAGGTGTTGCCGCTCTTGCGTTCAGAGCTGCGCGCTGGGTTGCGCGGCGAGGCGTTGTTGTCGGAGCTGGTCCACAGTTTTTGTGAGCGTTTGGAGGCGGCCACAGAGCAACCTGTGGTGGCGAAGCCCAAAGCGGCCCCGCGCAGCGCTCCGCGTCCCATCCCGACCTTGTCCCAACCGCCGCCCAAGAAGATCCGCCAGCCCGAGGACGTGCCTGCGTTGCCCGATCCGGCTCCTGCGGCGGTCATGAAACCCCCAGGTCCGTCTTCCCGCAGCGGCAGCAAGCCTGCGCCTCGTTCGGTGGACCGGGTCGCGCCGATGCCCAATCCCGTCAAAGCGGCGCCAGCCCCAGCGGCCGATCCTCCTGCAGCGGCCAAGCCTGCTCTGCCTGCCAGCGCCAAGCCTGCACCTGGCGCTGAAGCTGATGCGGGCAGTTGGCCTGTGCGCGAAACCATCCCGCTCGATTTGCCCTCCCAGGTTGCGCGCGAAGCGCAGGCGGTTGAAGAGGGCCTTGATGACATGCCTGAGTCCTTGGTCCAGGCCATGAGCGGGGCCAACGAGCGCGACAAGCAGCCGCTGGATGCCCCACCCAAGTTTTCGCCCACTGCGGGCGTGGGGGGAGGGCTGCGCGCAGCGCTGGCGCGTGCCCGTGAAGCCGCTGAGCGTCGCACTGCCCATGGACAAACCCGCAAGTTGGAGGCCCCCAAGCCACGCTCCACCCAGGATATGACCATCATCAAGGCGCCCGACGAGCACCTGCCCACCACCATTGGCAGCGTCGATGAGCCTGAGGTTGCATCGCAAGACACTCCGGAGTCGTCTCCCGTGGCCGCTGAGCCTGCCAAGCAGGCCGTCCAAGACCAGGAGGCCGCAGCAGCAACGGAGCAACAAACCTCCAGCGGGGCTCAGGCCAGCCTTGAGGCTCAGGTCCTCAAACTCAACGAGTTGCGCGGCAAGTACACCCGCTCCGAGAGTTGGGACAAGCTCGTCAAGCTCTTTGAAGAGGGGATTTACCTCTTCCCTGACGCCGCTGAGCGCCGGGGCGCCTATCTCTATATTGGCGCTCTGTACGAGCAGAAGCTCAAAAATCCCGACAAGGCGCTCGAGGCCTACACCAAGGCGCTCGAATGTGTGCCGGGAGACAGGGACGCTTATCTGGCCATTGAGCGCGCTTACGCCTCCACGGAGCGTTGGGACGATCTGCTCGACCTCATGGACCAGTGCATGGCGTCGGGCATCGACGGTGATTTTCTCTTTGAGGTGCAGTTGGGGCGAGCGTCTTTGTTGGCCACGGTGCTGGACGAGCCCAGGCAGGCGCTGGCTCAGTACCACGAGATCTTTGATGGCGACCTGAACGCTGACCAGAAGCGCGAAGCGTTGGCGGGTCTGGCCCAACTGGCGCGCTTGAGCGACGTCGACAGCGATCTGGTCCTGGCGGCCGCCACGGTGCTTGAGGGGTATTGGGGGATCGATGCGCACAGCGACGAGTTGATCCAACTCTACGAAGACATGTTCGACAACCTCAACACCCATGACAAAGAGGCCGCCGCCGAGGTGATGAGCCGTCTGGCGGCCAGCTATCAGGCCACCGACCGGCTGCGCAACGCCTTTGTGGCGCTGGTGCGCGCGCTGTCGTGCAATCCCGAGCGCGAAGACATCTTCATCCGCCTTGAGTCCCTGGCCGAGCGCCTTGATGGGTTGCGCGAGCTGGCGGCGATCTACGAAGACGATCTTGAGAGCGTCCTGGGGCAGAAGCACCGCGCGATGTTGGGCCGCCGTCTGGCCAACCTCTACCAGCGTTTGGATGACGACGAGGGGATTCGACGCGGCTGGCAGCTTGTCAGCGACGCCGATCCGTTTGACGTCGAAGCCCTCATGCGCCTATCCGAGCTCTATCAAAAGGCCCAGGAGTACACGGTCTTGCTGGAGACGCTCGATCGGCTGCGCTCTTTGGTTGAAGGGGCGCCCAGGACCCAGTTGCTCTTGCGTCTGGCCGACATCCGCACCCGCGGCATGACCGAGCCCGAGGGGCCTGCCGCCGATGTGATGGACGTCGATGCGGCCTTTACTGCCCTTCAAGACGCGCTGGCCAGCGTGGAGCACGGCTCTTCAATGGCCCAGCGTGTGGTCTCGAGCATTTTGGAGATGATGAAGCGCTCGGTGCAGACTTTTGCGTTCCAGCTTTCGGAGCTTCTTGAGCAGTTCTTTGCCCAACACGGCGACTACAAGTCCATCATCAACGTCCTTGAGACGCTGGTGACGACCCACCTCTCCGAGCCCGAAGGGCGGATCGAGGCCGGGCGGCTGATGAACCGCATCGGGCAACTCCACGAAGAGCAACTGGACCAGTCCGATATGGCGTTCCTCTACTACGCCAAGTCGCTGCGCCTCGATCCAGAAGGGGACGAGCCGCTGGGCCGCGTTCAGGCGCTCGCCACGTCCAAAGACCAACTCTACGAGTTGGCCGCGCTCTACGAAGAGGTGCTCGATTCGGGCCGCGTGCAGTTGCGCGACCTGTGGCTCAAACGTCTGGCGACGCTCTACGACGAACGCCTCGAAGAGTCCGACCGCGCGCTGCGCTTTTACCACGAGCTTTACGAGTTGCAGCGAGAGGATGAAGAGGCGCTCGACTTCCTGGAGCGGTACCACACCG
>CAKZKQ010000126.1 GCA_937123825.1 uncultured Pseudomonadota bacterium | reverse complement strand
ATGGCCGACGGGAATATCAAGCGCCTGGGCGCCGCCCTCGAAGAGTTGACCCGCAAGCTCTCATCCAAGAGCGAAGAAGCCTTTCAAAACACCGTCATATCCAAGTCGACCACCTCTCCCCCCACGGCTCAAGCGCCCGCCGCTGCACCAACGACCACTCCAACTGCAAACGCTGCCAAAACCCCAAACAATGGCTCTGGAAACATGCTGGCGGGGGGCGGCATCGCGCTGGCGGCGCTGGGCTCGTCGCTGGCGTTTGTCCTCCAAACCCTCTCAACGTTGACTTGGCTACAAATACTGGCGGGCTTATCTCTCCTGGTCTTGTCTGTCTTGGCGCCCTCTGCGTTGGTGGCCTGGCTGAAGCTGCGCCGCCGAGATCTAAGCTCCATTCTTGAAGGCTCGGGCTGGGCCATCAACGCGCGCATGAGGCTGACACGCAAACAAGCGCGGATGTTCACCTTCACCCCAGATTATCCCGCAGGGGCGACCGGCACCAAAGCCCATTGGCTTGGTTGGTTGCTGACGCTGCTTGGATTCGGCGCTGTGGTGGCGCTTTGGGTCTGGTATCTGAAGCCATGGGGGTGATTCGACCCACCATCGCCCTTGCGTGCTGAATGTGTCCAATTCCTACTCCCTCCACCACAGGACTGTTGAATTGTCTTCAAACTCCCTGCAAGAACTGCGTGCGCTGCTCCACCATGCCCCTTCCGAAGAGGGCTTCAAGGCCATCTGCCGCTGCATTGAAGCTCTGGAAGAAGAGGACTTGGGTGTGGGCGTGGACTACGCCGCTGAGCACCTCGAAACCTGGCCGGACGACGTGCGCGTTGGCCTTGGCAGCGCCGCCGCGACCGCGCGTTGGTGGCCACTGGTCCGTCACTGCCTGCTCTATGAAGAAGATCTGGCGTCATTCCTGTCGCTGCATCCCACCGACCACCTGAGAGGCCTGGAGTTTGGCAGCAACATGCTTGGCGACGACGGCTTTGCCCTTGTGGTGAGTTTGCCACAATTGGCGGCCTTGACCACGCTCAAGGCCGCCAATTGTGGCCTGACACAAGAAGGGCTTGACGCGCTGCAGGACTCGGAGCACATGACCCGGTTGACCACGCTCCACTTGCCCGACAATGACATCGGCGCCGAGGGCCTGGGCATCCTGGCGCAGTGCCCTCAACTGGCAAAACTGACCGCACTGGACCTCTCCAGCAACGGTGTGGAGGGCTGGGGGCTGGCATCGCTGGCCCAATCGGAGCACGTGATCCGGTTGACGGTGTTGAAGCTCAACGAAAACGACATTGACACCGAAGGCATGGAGGCGCTGGCCGACGCCCCCAACATGGCCGGGCTTGAAACGCTGGCATTGTCTGACAACGCCGTTGACCCAGAAGGGCTTGAGGCACTTGCGACGTCGCGGCACATGACGCGCCTGACCTCGCTGGAACTCTCTGGCAATGGTTTTGGCGATGAAGGGGCCCAAGCGCTGGCCAACGCCTCCAACATGACGCGCTTGAGGGAGCTTGATCTGGCCGACAATGAACTCTCCGATGAGAGCGCCGAGGCCCTGGCCGATGCGCGTCATCTTTCAAGCCTAACCACGCTCGACCTGTCCATCAACGACATCACCGTGGACGGCCTCGCGGCGTTGATTGAGTCACCACACCTGCCCAGGCTCACCGAATTCTTCCTTGGCGACACTCACGTGTCTGAAGACGACGTTGAAGCGCTGCTCAGCGCCCACCCCAACCTCATCTTCCACCTGGACTGACACCAAAGCGGGCAAACACACACCAAACCCAACCCCTCCCCCTGGTTTGGCACGGGCAGCCCACACAAGCACACAGGCTGACCAGCCTGATTTCCCAATCGAGCGCCACCGCTTCGCGTCGGCTCCCGCAGCGACTCCCCACACATGACGCGCACAAACCCCCATCAACCCACAAGCGCCGGCCTTGACCATGGTCTGGAGCATGCACACTGTGTTGCTCATCCAAAGACGGACGAAGCCCCCCAGGCAAGATGAAGAAGTTCTTGTTCATCCTCTTGATGATCGTGTCACCGCCATTTGTCGTCTTCCAAGCCGCATCGCTCTGGGCCAACGACCACCCCGGCGAGGAAACCTTGCCCCACGCCTGCGCCCTGGGCACGTTCATCGTCATCTTGCAAGCCATCAAAATCATCCTGAAAGCCCGGCGCAAAGCACAACACCAAGCACAGAAGCCCTCAGAACCCCGCCAGCCCGTCCCAAAAGAAACCGGACTCACCACCGACCTCTAACGCCCAAAGAGCCCCGCACAGGCCCACCCCATGCCCAAAAACCACGACCTCCAAGAATTGCGCGCGCTGCTCCACGCCAAGCCCTCCGAAGTGACTTGGAGCGCCATCTGCACATGCATCGAAAACCTGAACAAAGACATCCTGGAGGTTGGGCTGGACTATGCCGACGAGCACCTGGAGCGCTGGCCCGACGACCTGCGCAGGCTGGAGTGCGATCTTGAGCAGTGGCAAGCAACCATGCCGCTCTGGTGGCCGCTGGTCAGAAACATCTGGCTGAGGTCACCCGAGGAGGACGAGATAGAGTTGGGCGAGCGCTTTGATGAGCTTTATGGGGAGTATGACTATGACGATGAGCCCGACTACGATGAGTTCCTGGCTGAACATCACAGGACTGAATCGCTAAAGGCCTTCCAAGCGCTGCTCCACACGCGCGACATCAAACACATCACCGTGCTCGATCTGGGCGAAATCAAAGTCTGTCCAGAGAGCCTTCAACTCTTAACAGCGTCCACCCAGCTTGCCAGGTTGACCACGCTGCGCCTCTACGAAACCCCCATCAGCCACAAAAGCGTCCTCGTTTTGGAGGCCGCCACCAACATGCCCAGCCTCACCAAGCTCGACTTAAGCGACACAGACATTGGCGACGCAGGCATTCGAGTGCTGGCAAGCTCGCCCAACTTCTCCAAGGTGACCGAGCTGTCCATCGACTGCAACGAGATTGGCGACATAGGCCTGAGCGCGCTTGCCCGCTCCCCCCCCTGGCCCCCCTTGCCCGCGCTTCCCCTCCCCCCCCCCCCC
>CAKZKQ010000125.1 GCA_937123825.1 uncultured Pseudomonadota bacterium | reverse complement strand
CTGTCCAAGGGGTTTTGTGATGGGTGGGGGAGGATTGGACGGCTTGCCAAGGGGGCGCGCGGCTGTGGGATGGGGGCAGGTAGGCGGCGAAGCTCGCCTACCCTGCTGGCCTTGTGGGTGGCAACATCGGTTGCATCTCAGAATGCAAAGCAACGACGCTGGTCCCCAAATGCAATGGTCGCTCGGCGAGGCGGGCTATCGCCGCCTGCCTTCACCCCAAAAGAAAAGGCCCAACAAGCCGCCACCGCAGCCCATCAAGCCTCAAAACCCAATCCAGAGGCCCAACAAGCCGCCAAAACAACTCATCCGACCCCCAAAAAACGAACCAATTTCGACGAAATGCCCAACTCGTACCGGCGAAGCCAAGACCCCACCCATCGCAAATGCGACAAGGGAGCGCAGCGACCGAACCAAAAGGGAGCCAAGCGAAGCGCGGCGACCGAACCAAAAGCCTGCGCAAGCAGGCGCACCGAAAGCAAGCCAAGCGCAGCGCCGGCGCCGCGAACCGCGCTAAGCGCTCAGCGCTCAGCGCTTACGGATTTTGACCTGGGTGTTGACGGGTTCGAAGTCTTCGAGGCGATCGGGGTTGGGGGTGATGATTTCGACGACGCGGCGGCGTTTGGAGCGGACGTTGTATTGTTGGTTTTGCTCGCTTTCTTGTTTGACCTGGTACCAGCTGCGGCCGAACTGGTCTTCGCGGCAGGTGGAGCACAGGACGGGGCCGGTGGTCTTGGGGACGTAGGAGAGGACCTCGTGGCGGCCACAGTGTTCGCAGTCGATGGGGAACATGACGCGGGTGCCGTGGTCGAGGCGCGGGACGTGGGGGCCGTCCTGAGCGCCGGTGCCGCGCTCGGGGCGGTTGTAGCGGTTTTGGAGTTGGCGCTTGCCTTTGCGGTTTTCGTGGCAGTCGCGGCAGAAGACTTCGCTGCCTTCGCGGGGCTTGAAGGGGACCTGATCTTCGGCGCCGCAGCCTGCGCAGGTGATGTCCCAGGTGGGACGTTCGGGGCGCTCGGGGCCGTCAAAACCGCGGCGGTCTCCGCCTCGGTGGCCTCCATCGCGACGGTCGAAGTTTCTGCGACCTCCGTCGCGGCGGTCGCCACCTCGACGGCCTCCGTCACGGCGGTCACCGCCTCGACGGTCGCCGCCGCGACGCACGGGGCCGCCACGGTCGCTGCGGAAATCGCTGCGGCGTTTGTCGGGGCGTTCGGTGCTGTTGCGTTTGGTGGAGAAGCAGTCGCGGCACAAGACCTCGCTTCCGGGGCGAGGCTTGAAGGGCACGGTGGAGGGCGCGCCGCAGGAGGTACAAGTGATGTCAAATGTGGGTCTTTGCTCGTTCATGGGGCCCTCCTGATTGGGTGCCGACTGCTTCTTCTATGTGGGTGTCATGTGGAATCAGACACCGTTTTGTGGCGGCAAGATGACCACATGCGCGGCAGATGTCAAGGCTTGATGCAGGAAAGATGGGCGGAAGCAATGAGGTGATTGACAAGGGGGTAAGCAATAGCTGAACATATGGCGCTCTTTGAAGAGATTTTAAAATGGGCCATCTGGACAAATGACGACGCGCAGGTGGTCTGCAAGCGATGACAATCGAAAGGAATGAGAGGCCCCATGGCTTACGTGGACACCATCAAGGATATGGACGTCGAGGCGCTTGAGCGCGAGGTCATCACCCACAACTACCATTACTGGGTTCGCGCCCAGCCGGTGATCTCGGACTACGACTATGACAAGCTGGTGGAGGCGCTCAAGGCCAAGGCCCCGGGCAGCACGGTGGTGGAGGCCGTGGGGATGGGCGGCGCGATCCAGAACCCGGACTTTCGCCAGCGCATCGCCGACGTGGTGGCGCGCCACCCGGTGCCGGCGGACATGGAAATCGGCGAGAAGGTCCAGCACGACCGGCCGATGCTTTCGCTGGACAAGTGCTACGACGAGGCCACGCTGCGCAAGTGGTACGCCAAGTTTGAAGGTGACGCGGTGGTGTCACCCAAGGTCGACGGCGTGGCGGTGAGCATCAAGTACCGCGAGGGCAAGCTGGTGTTGGCCGCCACGCGCGGCGACGGCGTCACCGGCGAGATCATCACCGAAAACGTGCGCCAGATCGTCGGGCTGCCTTTGGAGTTGGACGCGCAGGCCATCGAGGTGCGCGGTGAGGCCTATATGCCCGACAGCATCTTTGAGGCCGAGTTCAAGGACCAGTTTGCCAACACGCGCAACCTGACCGCGGGGGGCTTGAAGCAGAAAGACCCCGCGCGCACGGCCAGCTACAAGCTGCGCTTTATGGCCTACGACCTGACGGGCGAGCGCTTTGAGACCGAGGTGGAGAAGTTCAAGCGCTTGCAGGCGCTGGGTTTTGAGACCGTGGAGCCGCAGTTGGTCACCGAGGAGAACCTCCAGACCAGCTACGACCGGATTTTGGCCATCCGCGACAAGCTCGACTACGAGACCGACGGGATCGTCTACCGGACCAACCGCATCACCGAGCAGGAGCGCATGGGGCACACCTCGCACCACCCGCGCTACGCCATTGCGTACAAGTTCCAGGGGGATTCGGGGGTGTCGACGCTGCGCCACATTGAGTGGAGCGTGTCGCGCACCGGCTCCATCAACCCGGTGGCCAACGTCGATCCGGTGGAGCTGTCGGGGGCCATGGTCGGGCGCGCCTCGCTGCACAACCTGGCCATCATGGAGGCGCTGGGCAAAGACGGCGTGCTTTACCTGGGCAGCAAGGTGGTCATGATGCGTCGCGGCGGGGTCATCCCCCACGTGGAGTCGGTCTCGGAGCACGGCACCGAGCCGGTGGTCATCCCCGAGGTCTGCCCGGACTGCGGCGCGCCCACCTACCGGGACCGCGACGTTCTGATGGCGCACCACACCGCCGACTGTCGCATTTTCCAGCTTCGCAACCTTGAGCACTTCATCTCAGTAGTCAAAGCCGACGGTTTTGGGGCCAAGATCATCGCCCAACTCTACGACGCGGGCATGCTGCGCGGTCAGGCCGACTTCTTCCGCCTGGATCCCGAAAAGCTCGAAACCCTTGAGCGCATGGGCCAGCGCTCGGCCGCCACGCTGGTCGCCAACGTCCAGGCGCGCCGCCGCCTGCCC
>CAKZKQ010000124.1 GCA_937123825.1 uncultured Pseudomonadota bacterium | reverse complement strand
CGTCAACTACATCGGCAACTACGGCGTCTTTGGCCCCGACAACAGCAGCCAGGACCTCTTTAAGGGCAACAGCAGCGGCGTCGACGTCAACCTCTACCAAAGCGGCAACTTCATCGACACCACCCGCAACGGCCGCTTTGATGGCCGCGACCGGGGCTGGTCATCCATGGGCAGCGACTACGACCGCCAAAGCAACCCCCACACCCTCCGAGAGATCACCACCCACGCCGCCCCCGAGGCGCTGGAGATCGTGCTTGAGAACGCGGGCGCCAGGCCCTGGAACCGGGACGAGGTCGATGAGCGCGTCATCCAGGACGTGCGCAGCGGCACCGGCAACCGCATCGACAGCCAGGACGAGGTCGGCGGCTGGGGCACCGTGCGCAGCGGCTCGCGCGTCACCGACGCCGACCGCGACGGCATGCCCGACGACTGGGAGCGCGCCCACGGCACCAACCCCAACAACGCCGACCACAACGGCGACCGCAACGGCGACGGCTACACCAACCTCGAAAACTACCTCCACTGGGCTGGCCGGTACCGCTGATCGCCCCTGAAACCGGCTCAAAAGCCACCCCCACCACCCACAACCGGCCTCACCACCCCAAAAAACGAAAAAGGGAAACACACCAACCCAAATCCGTCCACACCTTTGCCGCCGTCGGGCGTCCTGATGTATCTTCCCGTTTGAGACATCATCCAAACCCACACCAGGACACGCCTGTGAAGATCCACTTGTTGGTCGCCCTGACATTGTTGCTGGCGGCAACCGCCTGTCAGTCCAAAGCCAAAGACACCGCCGACAAGCCTGCCGCCAAAGCACCTGCGGCAGCCCCCAAAGCGCCCGCACCTGCCGGCACCAACGCCAAGGCCTCACCGCCGCCCGACGCGGGCATCGACGCGGGGCCGGGCGAGCTGGCGCCGCCCAAGGCCTCTGGGGCGCCGGCGACACCACCGCCTGCGGTTGCACCAGCCCAGGTGCCTGGAGGCAAGGCCAACCCTGACGAGGCCCCGGTGCCCGACGACTTCCGGCCGCCCAATGAGGCCGCCGAAAAAGAGGGCGGCAAGCACACCACCGACACCGCCCAGACCCTCACGGTGGGCGACTGGACGCTGACCTACGCGCTGGACAAGGGTCGCGCCGTCAACAACAAGACCAAAGCCGAGGTTGAGTTGTGGAAGAAAGACCCCAGGGACTGTGACAAGTACGCTTTTGAGGGCAAGCTCATCTCGGTGGTGGGTACTGTGGTCACCTTTGACGTGCGCGAGACCGGCACCTGCCCGCTGAAACCGGCCATGGGACAGGCCTTTCACACCGTCGACCTGACCGCCAAGGGCGATCGCGCCGTTGCGCTGGCTGGCTTCTTCAAGGCCGACGAGGTCAAGGCGGCCTTTGACGCCCACCCCTGGCTCCAAAACGCCCGCAAGAAGCCCCAGATCTTCAAGTGCATTTATAAAGAGGCTGATCTTGGCGGCGCCCACTTCGCCTTCCACGGCTTGGAAGACGGCAAAGCGCTCGTCCGCGTGGGCGTGGGCCACGGCTGTGACAGCCACACCGGCATCTTCACCCAGCTTGACCTCAAGCTCACGCCCGACGCCAAGCTCCTGGCGCAGCTCCAGGCCGCCGACAAGGCCAAAACCCTGGGCCAGTACCTCCACAAGACCGCCCAGTGATCCCAGCCGCCGCCAAATGGGTCTAAAACCCGTAGGTCACCGCGACGTTGAACCCCTGCCAGAAAGAATCAATCGGGGTCAGGCGCTGCTGCGCCGCCTCGCTGATGTCGGGCACAAAGCCGTTGATGACCGGAAGCTGGTAACCCACCTCATAGATCACAAAAGAGCGGTGGTCCTTGCCCCAGGTGAGGTACCCAAACCGAGGCGACACCCGCACCGAGGTGCTCGACTGACCAGGCAGGCGCGCGCGGCTGACGTTGACGCCCAGCGCCGCCGTCAACCCCCCATCTGCCGGCGCATAGCGCCCAATCAGCTCCGCGTCGAACGCAAAGCCCACATGCGACTCGCCCTCCTCATCCAGCGCCTGGTTGATGAGCCGATCGTCCTCAAAAAAGAGCGCCCCAAGCCCCAAACGCAACTCAAAGAGCACCGAGCGCGACACAGCCTGAGCCAACCCCACGTTCACCGGCCCGATTCCCCAGGCGCGGGTGTTAAAATCGCCGATTCGAGGGGTGTTGCCATCCACATCGGGCAAGCCATCGACCGTGCCGGAGCCAAGCCACAGGCCAACCTGACCGCCGACCAGCAAATACTGCCGCCCCACGTGGTCGCGCACCACCGAAAAGTCCTGGGCCGAGGCCGTCTGCGGGGTCCACCACAGCGCCAACACCACCCAGGCCATCACCACGACGCGCCCTGCGCCCTTGCTGCTCCACATCACAACACTCCCACACAATCTCACGCAGCCCCGCGCACGCAAACCCTCCAGGTTCGCCCACCGCAAAACCATCCACATCGCACACAGGACCGGGCCTACATGCCCGCCAGAATGGGATAACTGAGCCCAGAGAGGATAAAGTCCAGGATGACCACCGCCAACGAGCAGCTCACCACCGACTGCGTCGTCGCGCGACCCACGCCCGCCGAGCCGCCATGGGCGCTCAGGCCCATCTGAGAGGCCACGATGGGGATCGCCACGCCGTACCACAGCGCCTTGCCCCTGCAGACCACCAGATCCGCGTAGGTCACAAAGTTGAAGTTGATGAAGGTCCGCGGGTTGAGGTTGAAGGCGTACATCGCCGTCAAGAGCCCCGCGATGTAACAGACCAGGACCGCAAAAATCACCAACAAGACCGTCATGATGGTCGAGGCGATCAACCTCGGCACCACAAGGTAGGCCACCGGCGGCGCCGCGTTCACCCGCATCGCATCGACCTGCTCGGTGACCACCATCGACCCAATCTGAGCCGCGATCCCCGTGCCCACACGCGGGGCCAACATCAAAGCGGTGAGGGGCGGGGCAAACTCGCGCAGCAAGAGCGGCAAAAAGAGCGCCCCCAGAAGCTGCAAGTCACCCGTGATCCGCTGCGCCTGGAACCCAGCCTGAAAGACCAGGATCATCCCCAGAAAACCCAGCGTAAAGGCAATGAAGACCACCGACCGGTTGCCGATCTCGTAGCACTGCTTGACCACCTCGCTCCAGCGTATCCGCGACCGAAAGAGGTAGTAGAAGGTCAACGCCCCCATCGAGAAGATGCCCCGAATGGTCCGGCCCACCTCCACAATGGGCGACCCCATCGAAAAGAGCATCCGGGTCAACCAGTTCTCACCGGGATCTTGCTGTACTGAGGGGCTGCTCACGGCGCGCTCACTTCATCACAAAGGTCAAAAAGTAATCCAGGACAAAGATGGCGATGGCCGAGGCCACCACGGAGTCGTTGACCGCACGGCCCACGCCCACCGCGCCGCCGCTTACCGTCATCCCGTAGTGACACGAGATCACGCCAATGGCCACGCCAAAGGCCAGGGCCTTGATCACCCCCGACAAAAAGTCCGCCAGCTCCACGTACGTCACCAGCGACCAATAAAAGACCTGCATGTCCACGCCCAGCAGATATTGGCTGACCACAGCACCCGACACCAGCGCCGCCAGGTCACCCACCACCACCAGCAGGAACATCATCACCATCATCGACACAAAGCGCGGCACCACCAGGTAGTTGATCGGGTCGATGGCCAGCGTCCGCAGCGCATCGACCTGCTCGGTCACCTTCATCGTGCCCAACTCAGCGGTGTTGTTGGCCCCCACGCGCCCCGAAAACATCAGCCCAATCAAGATCGGACCGACCTCGCGCAGCACGCTAAAGCCCGCACCCCACCCCAGCAGCCCCTCCGCGCCGTACTTCTGCACGTAGATCCCCGACTGGATGACCATGATGGCCCCGGTAAAGAGCGCCGTGACCACCACGATCGGAAAGGACTTCACCCCCACCTGGTAGAGGTTCTTCCACATCTCGGGGCCGTCGAGCCTGGGCGGCAGCAGCGCAAGCACACTCCGCCAGAGCATCAAGACCACGCCGCCGACGTCAAACGCCAACGACATAAACCACGACCCCAGCGCCCCCAACGGCTTTGCCAGCACATTAATCATCGCTGACCCCTCGCCAGAAGTTGTGCACCAGCGGCGTGGGACAGGTCTCGATCTCCTCCTGCGTCCCCCAAAACACCAACCGCCCGTGGTCCAACATCGCAAACCGGTCGCAGATCCCCTTCAAGCCCCCGATGTCGTGGCTGATGGTGATGGCCGTCACGCCGCCGCTTTGCTGCATCCGCCGCAGATGAATGAAGATCTTGGAGCTGGTCACCGGATCGCGCCCCGCCGTGGGTTCGTCGTAGAACAATGTGGGCGGCTCGGCGATGACCGCGCGGCAAAACGACACGCGCTTCTTCATCCCCCCGGACAACTCATTGGCAAACTGGTGCCCGATGCCGGGCAGCCCCACCAACTGAAGCTGCTCGGCCACCTTGCGCTGAATGTCCTCTTCGCTGTGACCACCAGCCTGACGCAGCGGAAAGGCGATGTTCTCGGCCACGTTGATGAAGTCAAAGAGGGCGTAGTTCTGAAAGAGCATCCCGATCTTGAAGCGCAGCGTCACCAGGTCCTGCTCCCTCATCGCGGTCACCTCCTGACCATCGACAAAGATGCGCCCCCTGTCGGGCTTGACCAGCCCCGCCACGATCTTCAACAAAAGCGTCTTGCCCGCCCCACCAGGGCCGATCAAACCCAGGTTGCGCCCCTCAGGGATCTCCAGCGACACATCGTCCAGGACCTTCTCGCCAAAGTAGTATTTGGTTATGTTCTCGACCCGGATCATTGCTGCGTCACCACCTTGCCCAACAAGGCTGAAGGCGCCTCTCCGGCCTCCAAACGGCCCCTGAGCGCCTGACAATCATCCACCCATCTGGACTCGGGTTCAATCTCCTCCAGATCCCGACACGCCCCAGCCGCCGCCGCGCCGTCATCCGCGCGCAAATAGGACTGGGCAATGTTCCAGCGCACATCGTCGCGCCAGATGCTGGTGGGGTACTCCTTCAAATAGAGCTCAAACTCCTGCACCGCCCGCAGCGGACGCTTCAAGTCGTGCAAAAAGATCAGCGCCCTCCAATACCGGGCGTTGTCGTTCCAGTCGTAGTCGTAGGACCCCAGCAACCAGGCCACCTCGCGGTCTTCAGCCAAAATCCGCAGCTCGTTGAGCGCCTCATCAAAGCGCCCTTCGCCGTGCAGAATCTCGGCCAACAACCAGCGCGCGTCGTCGCGGAAGCCGCTCGACGGGTAGGTCTCCAGGATTTTGCGGTACGAGGCCTTGGCCTCTTCCAAAAATCCGTTGCGCCGCATGATCTTGGCGCGATCGTAAAGCAGGTTGTCACCCTGGACCGAGTCATGAAGCACGCTGTAGAGCCGCTCGATGTTGGCCACCGCCACCTTGTCGCCCTCGGCCAGCCAGCGCGACATCAGGTTCTTGCGGGCGTTGTCGGCCCCCACCGCTTCAGGCATCCGCACCAACAACTCTTCCCACAGGCGCATGCCTTCGGCCTCAGCGTCCAACTCTTCGGCCATCAGCCGCGCGGCCTTGGTGACCGCCTGCCCGCTGATTTCGTCGCGCTGACCGTCTTGCCAAAGCGCCTCGTAGAGGGCCACAGCCTTTCGATATTGCCCCTGACGCTCGGTCAAAACAGCCAGCCGATAGCGGATCATGCGAGCATCCTTGGGGCTGTGGGCGTCTTTGAGCAGGGCCTCGTAGAGGGGCCTGGCCTGGGCATAGCTGCCGTGGTCGGCCAGACGCTCGGCCTCAAACCACCGCTGGTCCCACTGGTAACGCGCGTTGGAGTAACCGCAGGCCGCCAGCACAGCCAGAAGCACCAACATGGCTCCCAAACGGCACACACTGGCCCAGAACACACACCGTTGGATGTGTTTGAGGTTGGGTTGGGGCTGGCGGATGCGGCGGCTCATGGGCAGCATGATAACAGATCGTGTGGCAGAGGTGGGGGCGTTTGGTCAGCGGATCAGAGGTTCCAGTTGACGACAATGGCCAGGTTGATGAGCCAGGCGCTGTCAGTATAACCGGGAAGCGTATCGATGCCTGCGCCGGTGGCCAAAAAGACGGGGACTTGTTTGACGGCGACGTCCAGACCCATCGAGGTTTTCTCGGTCAATTCGGCGCGGTAGCCCACCAGCAGGCCACCCAGCAAGCGCACGGAGGCCAGACCGTCGCTGGCGTCGAGGCCTTCAGGACAGGTCCCGGCCTCGGAGCAGTCCGGAGCGCCGCTGAAAATCATGGCGTCCACCCCCGCCACCACGCCAAAGTGAAAGCCCCAACTGACAAAATAGCGCAGATCGACGCTCAACTCGGGCCTGAAGCCGTCGATGTAGGTCGTTTGAAAGGCTTCCTGGGCCTTGAAGCTCTCCCACTTCATCACATCAAAGCCCAGCGTGCCACCAAGGGCCAACTCGGGCGAAAAGTGGTAGCCAAAACCGACCTCAGCGCCCACACCGCCGTGGATCCATTGGTCGTTGACGTTTTGATCGGCGTCGTCGCCCGCGCCGCCCCGGCGGCGTGTAAACTCAGAGCTGGGGTGATGGGTGTAGCGGGCGCCAAGACGCAGGTAGGTGCTGCCAGCCTCGGCCAGCGACGCGCCCCCAGACTGCCACCCGGTCAGCCCCAGGCCATCACCGCCGCCTTCATCGTCGTCTTTGACCTCATCACCGCGCCCGGCCTCCTTCAGAACCTCCGCCCGCTTCTGGCGCACCGGCTTTTTGGACATTTCGCCCACCTTCGCGTCCGCCAGATAGTCGTCGTAAAAGCGCACCGCCGCGTCCAGCTCGCCTTTGTCGGCGTGCATGTCGCCAAGCATCCGCAGCAGCTCAGGGTCTTCAAGAACAAGGTAGGCGTCCTGGAGGAGCTTGATGGCCTCGTCGTAGCGCTGCACGCGGGCCAACTTGCGGGCCTCGTTGACGTCGGCCTGCGCAGCGTCGCGTTTGGCCCCAAGGGCTTTGGCGGCGATCTCCTCTTCATCGACCATCGGATCGACGGGGTCATCGCCTTTGCCCACCGGTTCGACATCATCCCCAGCAGGGGCATCTGCCGCAGCGGGGGCCGACTCGGGGGACGGCGCATCCACGGCGTCCTGCGCCCAGACCGGCGCCGCCACCGCCAAAACCACCACCAACACCGCCCACTTTGACCACTTCAACATCCGCCGTCCTCTGCTGCCTGCACAACGCGTCCTCCGCCTGAAGGTGGTGGCCGATTGCGCCCTCGGAGTCAAGCCAAGAGCACCCCGCGCAGGCCATCGCTCATGGGACAGACCATTCCAACTCGATCGCCACCGGGTTGTGATCCGAAAGGTCCTCGCCATCGGCCGTCACAAACTCTGGCGGAATGCTCCAGCTCTGAGGAGTGAGCGTAACAGCGTCAGAAGACCGCACCAGAATGCGGTCAATAAGCTCCGTGCCGCAATCCACCTCCCAGCAAGCGTCGCGCAGCCCCAACGCATCCAGAAGGCGCTGGAACAAGACGCCGTCCTCGGGATCGCGCACCACGTGCATGTTGAAGTCACCGGCCACCAGCATGGCGTGGCCCTCGGAGTGCTCCTGGGCAAAGGCAATCAGACGATCAACGCCGGCGCTGCGCGCTTCAAGATCCTCGGCGCAGCCGCCCGCCTCGGCGTGCAGGTTGTAGACGTCCACGGTGACGCCGTTGGCCAGCGCCGTGCGCGCAAAGCTAAAACCCTTGGTCGCCAGACAGTCATTGGCGCAGTCAAACTGACCATGGCACGCGCCCCAGGCCACGCGCTCAAACATCCCAAAGGGCTTGCGAGAAAAGCGGTTGAGGCCGTCCCCAACATTGTCCGTGGTCGGATCCGAGACCCTCCAGGGGACGGTCAGGTAGGGGTGAGTGACGTCGGCGCGCAACTCTTCGTAGTACCAGAAGTCTTCCTGGGCCAGGACCAGATCGTAAGACTCCAGCAGCGGGCTGATTTGCGGGATGTTCTCCACCGGATTGGAGCTGGAGACCCCTTGCGGCAAACCCGCGACATTGTAGGTCAGCACCCGCATGAGCCCTTCGGTGTCGTCCCCCGCGTCTTCCCCCAGAAAATCGGGCGTCATCGGCGGCGGCTCGACCGGCACATCGGGCTCAGAGGCGTCCTCCTGGTCCTCAGAGGCGTCTTGCTCCAAGGCGCTGTCGGGCTCGGCGGCGTCGTCAGTGGTGTCCTGCGACGACGCGTCGGCGACGGGTTCCTGGGTGTCGTCGGCGGTGTTCTGGTCTTCAGAGCAGCCCAGCAGCGCGCCGCCAAGCAGCGCCAACACAGCCAATGTGCGCAGCGTCAAAGAAGTCATGGCAAAATCCCCTTTTGCTCAAACAACATCTGTCTTCGTGTCTGGTACGAACGACAGGCGCCATAAGATGACAACAAAAACATCAAGCAATGTCGACATTGTCCAGGGATCGCGAAAGGGTCGAAAGAAGTTGGTCGGCGCTCGAAGAAACTCGAACGCCCAAAAGAGCGCCTATTGACCGTCGTCGGCCAGGCGCATGGCCAGGCTCAAAGGCCAATTGAGCAAATTGCCCAGCAATGACCCGCCCTCAGTCGTAAACGACGGGTAGAAGAAATACACCTCGCCGTCCAAATACGTCGCGTCGGCGGCCGTGGCCAACCCGCCGTTCTCCCACAAGAGCGACGTGTCCTCAGAGAACGCCTGACCCGGGCTCTCCTGCCATGTCATGCCGTCCGCGCTGGTGGCGTGATAAAACCCCGTCACTCGAAGCGCCAGGTTTTCATTCGCGTCATGGATCTGCGCCTCTTCCTCGGGGGTGTCCATCACGACGTACATCTCAAAGAGGTCGGTCTGGGGGTTGTAAAAGACGGTCGGCTGAATGGGAAAGGCGCGGTTGAGGCCGCTGACAATGCCGTGATGCTCCCAGTTGACCGCGTCGGCGCTGGTGTGGTGGCAAATGCCCCCGCTTGGCTCCGGCAAGAGCTTGATGCACAGGGTCCACATGTGAAAAAGACCATCCTTAATGACCACCGTCGGGTCGGTGATGATGTTGCCCCCTTGCGCCTCGCCGCCGAGCGACTCCTCCACGCCAAAAAGCGCCCCCGCGACCCCATCGCGCGACAACTCAGCCTCCAACGGCTCAAAACGCACCCCATCGGTCGAGGTCGCCATGGCGATCACAAACTCAACGTCCTCCTCATCCAACACATCCTCTGGATCAAAGGCGCTGTTGCCGCTGTAAAACATCAAAAACCGGCGCCCTGTCGGCGACTCGGGGTCTTCAAGGTGCACCACGTCGCAGGTCTCCACAGAACCCAGGTCAAAGGTGCCCTGCTGCTCCAGAGCAAGGTCGTCGTAGACCTCAAACGAACGCCCATCGGGGCTCGATGACCCCATGATCCCCGCCCGCGTCAGCCCCTGGGCCTCCGAGGTGCTGTCAAAGAACGAAAAATACACGCGCCACACCCCATCGACCGGATCCCAGACCGAACACGGGTCCAAAATCCCCAACATGGTGTTGTCTCTGGTAGGGGGCGAAACGGCTTGCCTGGGGTCCAGGACAGGGCTGGCCACACGGGTCAACTCCAGCGTCAGACCAGGCCCATTGTTGGCGTCGTTGTTCTGATCGTTGTTTTGATCATTGTTTTGATCATTGTTGACGTCGTTGTTGCCAACATCGTTGTTCTCATCATCGCCGCCGTTGTTCTGATCGTTGTTGACCCCGTTGTTCCCCACATCATTGGCGTCGTCGGCGTCCTCTTGCTCATCGCCGCACCCAGCCGCGCACAACGCCAACACCAAACACACACACCACAGCGACCACCGCACCATCATCTTGTCTCTGCGCACCATAAAAACACGCCCTCATCACCCAGGCTTCAAACTCGCCAGAACCCCACAGCCAGACAACGACTGCCCAACCCACAGAGATCCAACCAACCCAAACCCAGGATGCGTTTGCCATGCCTCTGGAGGACGATTTTCACACCACCCTTCCAAAGACACGCGTTGAAGGACCACCCGGCACCACCAGCCAGCCCCAGACTTTGCCACCCAATACTTTGCAACACACAGTATTGATGGGTGACATCCCGCCATACCTTGCGTTGCAAAGTATAGCCCTCATACTTTGCAACGCAAGGTATAAATCAAACCGCATCTGGCCAGATGCCACACCGGGCGGTTATCTTCCTGGGCGTCCATTCGTTGTTGAGGTGCGTCTTGTCCAAACAGCCATGGCTGGCACAAATCCGAAAAGGGCTCATCGAGTTCTGCATCCTGGAGGTCATCCACCAGGACGGAGAGTCGTACGGATACGCCATCATGCGCTCACTCGACCACGCCCAGGCGCTGCGCTTCAACGAAAGCGCCGTCTACCTGGCTCTCGGCAGGCTCCTCAAGTCCGGCGCTCTGTCCTGCCGCCACGGCACATCCGACACCGGCCGCAAAAGGCGCTACTTCAAGCTCACCCCCCAGGGCTACGAGCACCTCAACCAAATCCGACAAGACTGGACATCGCTGACAGAGGCCATCGCGCTGCTCCAAGGAGGCAAGCTGTGAACTCAAACGGGCAAGCCATCCTGGACGACTACCTCGCCCAGGTCACCGCTCAACTGCGCGCCGCAGGCCACGATCCCCAGGAAGAAGAGGTTGTCCTCGACGCCCTGCACGAACAACTCGACGAAGCCCGCGCCCACAACCCCCACCCCCCAACCATCCCCGAAGCCCGTGCCATCCTGGCCCAAATGGCCCCACCCGAGTCCTACGGCCCATCTCCCCACACAGAACCCACCCTCCAACCCGACCCACAACCCCCAAACGCCGCCCCAACACCCCAAATCAGCGCCCAACTCGACTGGCTCGGCAAACTCAGCGCCGCCCTGTGCATCGGCACCATCATTTTGTGCGTCCTGATCGGTGTCCTGGCGTCCACCACTGGCGCCAACACCGAAGAACTCGGCGGCGCCACCCTCATCATGGGCCTGAGCGCGGCCACCATCTGCGGCTTCATCGCGCGCAAAACCCCCGCTGGCCGCTTTGGGCTCTTTGGCGGCGGCGGCATCATGGCCCTCTGCCTCATCCTCAACGCCCTTTAGGTTCTGTCTGACAATTGTCCCAAGTTCCAATTGTCAGACAGAACCTAAGCCACAAAGCCCACTCACAGGCCCCAAACCGCTCAAAGGGTCTTCAAAAAGAGCACTTCGGCGGGCTCGGACGGCAAAAAGAGCGCCCCACAGTCCACAAAACCCATCTTTCGGTGAAAATGCTGCCCCTGCTCATCGGCCTGCGACGATGTCATCACGCGTCCGTGACCTGCGACCTTCATCCGCGCACACCAATCCCCCACCAACGCCGCCCCCACACCCTTCCTGCGCCAGTCCTTCTCCACCACAATCATGTCCATAAAGGGCACATGCCCCCAAAAGAACCCAAAGCGCAGCCAGCCCACCACCTCCCCCTGGCTCCTGGCCACCAAAACCTGCCCATCGTCCACCATTCGCCCCAAAGACCCCACCACCGCAGGGTCCTCGCGCCCACTCAACCACGTCAGATCGCCCCGATCAGCACAATCCACCTTCACCGCAACACCCCCTCGCCCTCCAAAACACCATAAACCCGACAAATGCCCGTCCAAACGGACCCAATCACCACGCCCACACACAGAAATCGGCGTTTGCCCTTGACCTCAGCCCCACAAATGAGCACCCATGTGCGCGGACACGCTATTTTTACAAGGTCGGAGCCCCTCACACACTTTGTGACAACCCTCCGCCCCCCTCAAAACCGCACGCCACACACCTGACCAGGGCCGCCCAGAGCCTCACGCCAGGACATAGGCGCGCCACGTGGGCCCGTGTTCGCCCACCACCCAACGCTGGAGCCGCACCATGCAATACCCCGTTAAGTTCACCTTCAAAATCATGGCACTCGCCCCTCAGATCATGGTCACCGACGCCTCGGGCTCCATGCTCTTCTACGTCAAGCAGAAGCTCTTCAAGCTCAAAGAGGCCGTCAACGTCTTCCGCGACAAGTCCCAGTCCGAGCAGCTCTACGCCATCAAGGCCGACCGCATCCTCGACTTCAACGCCAAGTACCAGATCACCGACGCCAACGGCGGCGAGGTCGGCTCATTGCGCCGCCAGGGCATGAAGTCCCTGTGGCGCACCCACTATGACATCTACGACGGCGAGACCCACGCGCTGACCATTCGCGAAGAAAAGCCCTGGAAGCGCGTCGTTGAGGCCATCCTCTCCGAAATCCCCCTGATCGGCTTCATCGCCATCCTCCTCATCAACCCCGCCTACATCGTCAGCCGCGCCGACGGCACCCAACTCTTCAAGCTCACCAAAAAACCCGCCTTCTTCGAAGGCAAGTTCGAACTCACCCAACTCGAACAATCCACCGACGACGAAGAACAAAAATCCCTCCTCAGCCTCATGATGATGATGCTCCTCGAAAGAAACAGAGGCTGAGCCATCAGCGCGGGGCGCTGATGGCGGTTCGCTTGCTGGCGCTGCGCTTTTGGTTCGCTGCGCCCCGTTGGGGCTTGCTTTTGGTTCGGTCGCTGCGCTGCGCTTGCTTCCTTTTGGTGCGGTCGCTTTCGCTCCCTTATGGCATTTGTGATGGGTGGGTTCTTGGCTTCGCCGGTCGGAGTGGGGCATTGAGGCGAAAGTGGTTCGTTTTTTGGAGGTCGAATGGGCTGCTGGGGCGGCTTGTGAGGCTTTCCAAGGGGTTTGTGGTCGGTGGTGGAGGTTTGGAGGGCTTTCCAAGGGGGCATCGGATTTTGGGGGCAGAGTAGGCGGCGAAGCTCGCCTTTCTGCCGGCCTTGGCGATGGCAACGACGTTGGTTCTGAGTTTCAAGGGCCGCTCAGGCCAGCGGGCTATCGCCGCCTACCTTCGCCCCCGTGTGCCACTGTCGATGTTGGTCTTCAAATTTGCAGGGCCGCTCGGTAAGGCGGGCTATCG
>CAKZKQ010000123.1 GCA_937123825.1 uncultured Pseudomonadota bacterium | reverse complement strand
CAGACGAACCGGGGGTTCGTCGAGCATTGGCGACGACGAGATCGGCATCATCGGGCCGTCGGGCGACGGGACAATTGCCAGACAGAACCTAGGTGCCGTGTGCCTCGTTCTGCTCGACTTATCGATAGACATGGATGCGCCGTGGATGCAAGCGATTCACGCCGCAGAGGAGGCTTTGGGCAGCATGTTCAGTGCGATGTCTGGGTGATCGGTGATGATGGCGTAGACATTTTGGGCGATGAGTTGGCGCATGAGATCGGGCTCGTTGACGGTCCAGACATAGACGCCCAGGCCCAACATGCGCATGCGTTTGATGAAACCCATGCGCAGGAGCTTGAAGTGGGGCGAGACAAAGTCGGCCTGACAGCGTCCAAGGCGCAGCTCGGGGTAGAGTTCGCTGGCGCGGGTGCGGATGACGTTGCTGGGCTTGTCCTTGCCCAGCAGCAGCCCGGCGCGGTTGCGCGGGTCGAGGGTCTTCATCTTCAAGACGACCTCGTCCAGGAACGACTTGACCACGTATTGCTCGGGGCGAAGATACCCGTGGATCAACTCCTGAATGTCGGCTTCGTAGCCAGCTTCTTTAAGCTCGATGTCAAAGCGGATGCGGCCGGTGAAGCGCTGCAGGATGTCTTCAACGCGCGGGACCTTGAAGCCCTTGTCCCCTGCCAGCGACTGCAACTCGGCCAGACTCAATGTGTTGAGCTTGCGTCCATCGATGTCGTCGTCGTGGAAGGCGACCAGTTCCCCATCTTTGGTGCGGCGGATGTCGAACTCAAACATGGGCGCGCCGACATCAACGGCCTTTTCAAAGGACTCCATGGTGTTGGCCACGGGGACCAGGCCCGAGGCGCCGCGGTGGGCGATGATCTGGGTGCGTTGCGGGGTCATGGGTTCCTCCTCAATGGGCGTTTGGACTGGCACGTTGTGGCCGGTCTGAGACACCGCCGCGACGGGGTGGGCGCGAAGTTCTGGCGAGCTTTGAGGCTGCGCTTGACCCGTCTGCTGCTGTGGTCAATGGTCTTATACCAGAACAAGACCTTGGGAGGGACCACGGCGGCCAAAAATCGGGCCTGTAAACCGGCCGTCCCTCTTGAAACTCGCCGCTGTATACGTCCAAAGGGGCGTTGTGGACCGATTGTGGGCGAGAAAAAACAAGGCGGCGTGGGCAAGGTCCTGTCTGGCCATTGTCAGACAGGGCTTAAGGATAGGGGCAAACAGATGCGCAAGGTGTGGTTGAGGGCGGTTTGGGCAGCGTGTGTGTGTTTGGTGGTGGGTTGTGGGGACAGTGGGGATGGGCAAGATCCGCCGCTGGGCGATCCAAACAACGGCACCAACAACGACGCCAACAATGACAACAATGATCCGCCGCCCAACAACGACGTCAACAACGCTCAAAACAACGACACTGAGCCTTGTGGTGGCCCTTGTCCGCAGGGGCAGCGCTGCACCACCGAAGATGTGTGCCGCGAGGACTTTGACCGAGGCTGTGGGGACGACACCGACTGCCGCCCCGATGAGGTCTGTCAGGACGTGGGCGGAGCCAACGCCTGCGTGCGGCCGCCGAGCCCTGTGGAGTCCTGCCCCGGCGCCGAGGGCTGCGAAGACGGCGGCGGTCAGCTTTTGGTCGGGGCCAGCAAGAAGATCATCACACCCCCGGGCTACGAGCAGCCGCTGCCCGAGTTTATGGACGGTGAGCGTTACCGGGGTGGGGTGAGCATCATTGGCGATCGTGTCACCTTCAGGGATTGTGGCCTGGACATGCTCTGTGAGGGGGATCCTGGCTACGATGGCCCTGACTTTGGGGAGGGCGACGGTCATCTCCAGGGGGCCTGGCTTGCGGGCTTCTCCCACAGCCGCCCGGCGCTGCGCTACTGCCCCGAAAACCCTGAGGGCCGTTGTCCCGAGGATCAACCCTGGGTGGGTCAGCTTGCCCATGACGACACGTACGCGCGTCTGGCCGTGTTCCGCAAAGGCGACGTGGCGGTGGGTTTGGTGGTGGTCGATGGCGTGGGCTATTTCTACGACGAGACGGCCAACGTGCGGGCGCTGCTTGGCCCGGACGTGGATTTGGATTTGATCATCCTGGCCTCGACCCACGTGCACGAGGCCCCCGACACCATCGGCCAGTGGGGCCCTGGGCGGACCTTGCCCGAGGCGCCCGGCAACGAGCGCTGGTTTATGGACCACATCAATGCTCAGATCGCCGCCGGGCTCACCGAGGCCTATCAGAGCGCGCGGCCCGCCACGATCAAATCGGCCATGGCCGACACTGGCGTGCAGGATCTGGGGGTGCAGGACAGCCGCGACCCCTGGATTTTTGATGATGACATGGCCGTGATGCAGGCCCTGGACGCCGAAACGGGCCAGACCATCGCCACGTTGGTCAACTGGGGCAACCACGCCGAGTCGCTCGGGTCGCGCAACCAGTGGATCACCGCCGACTTCCCCGGGGACGCTTGCCGCTTTATCGAGCAAGGGATGGAGGAGGTCACCGACGGCGACGGCAACGTATTGGCGCCCGCAGTGGAGGGAGCCGGTGGTGTGGCGGTCTTTGTGATGGGGGCCGTGGGCGGCCTGATCACCCCGCTCAGAGGCGCCGAGGCCCGCGACCGCGAGGGCAACGTCTGGCGCTCGGGCAGCTTTAAGATGTCCCGCGCCATGGGCCAACAGTTGGCCATGCGGGCGCTGGACATCGCCCAGCAGGCCCCTGTGGCCGACGACCCCGATTTGTCTTTTGTGTCCAAGGAGTTTGTGGTGCCGGTGGAGAACCGGACCTTCCAGTTGGCGTTTTTGAACCTGCGGATTTTGAAGCGCAACCTCTACAACGCCACCACCGAGCTGGATTTTGAGGGGCAGAACATCCCCTCCATTTTGACGCGCGCCAGCATCCTGCGCCTGGGCAACTCGACCTTTTTTACGATGCCCGGCGAGCCGTTTTCAGAGATGCTGGTTGGTGGTTACAGGGCCGATGAGCAGGAGCGCTTTACGCCGGTCAAGGGCAACTACGCGCGGATCCTGTGCAACGAGGACCTCTTGCCGTGGACCTGCGATGGCACCTCGGCCCTCTGCCCGCCCGACTGGGCTTGCCACCCCGAGCGCCTGACCTGCTCCCCCGATCCCCGCGCCTGCTCCGAGGCCGATCCCTGCTCGGAGGGTGCCCAGTGCACCGATGGGGTTTGTGTACGCGCTTGTGAGACCAACGAGGACTGCGTGGCGGGCTTTGTCTGCGCAGAATCCGGCCAGTGCGTTTACAGCCCTCAAGAGGCCGCCGATGCAGGCGTGGCCTTTGCCTGTCTGGTGCGCCCCAGCAACGACAACCCACCGGACATGGAGGCGGCGCCCGAGGGGCCTTACATCAAGGAGCGGATGCCGGGCGAGGTGATTTTCACAGTCGCTTTGGGTCACGACGAGCTGGGCTATATCGTACCGACCTACGACTTTGTGCTCGCCCCTGACGGTGCCTACCTGACCCAGGCGGACGGCGATCACTACGAAGAAACCAACTCGATCGGTCCCACCCACACCCTCTTGATTCAGGACACCATCACTGAACTGCTCGGCGCGATCGAGTGATGCGCTTGTTTGGACTCAGCGGGCCATAAACCAACGCCTGTGGTGTCTGAAGGGCGACTTTTGGGCGTCGCGGTCAATGGTGTGGACGCTCTTGAGCGTTGCGCTGGCTCTGGAGATGTGAAAACGGGCCAGACACGCGTCGCCTGAGTGCTTGCAGGCCTCGGGTGGTGCCGGTGAGAAGGCGTGGGCGTCACCGGAGGGGTCCATGGCCACCGCGATGGGGCCTGGTGCGGCGGAGAGCCGGTGCTGTGAGCAGTATCGGGTGTCGCATTGGAGCGCTGCGTTGTGGTCCGCTCTGTGTCCGACTGCGCTCAGCGCGTTGTCCTGGCAGACCATGTCCTTGATGGCGAGTGTGTGTGGCCCTGTGAGCGTCTTCCAGGTCTTTGCGGCGTCGGTGCTCAGGGCCACGAGCCCTTGCGATGCCCACCATATGCGCTTTTGGCTGCGGCAGATGTGCGGGGCGTCACCTTGCAGCGGCGCCGGGCTGACCTTGAGGGTCGGGTCTCCCAGGGCGGCGCGCAGGATGACGTTGTGGGTGCTGCCTGGGGTGGTGGCGATGATGACCGCCTGGCCGTCTGACGCCCACGCCCTTTGGGGTTGGTAGGGAGTGGGGTGGTTCAAGTGGTGTTCGGTCAAGACCCCGTTCTGGGCGCTGAGCAACGCCAGCGTTTGGCGTTCTTGATCAAAAACCACCGCCCAGACCGCTTGGGGTTGCGGGCTGGGTTCGGCCAGCATGTGCACCACAAAGCGCTCCATATCCACTGTGCCCCACACGGGCGTGGGGCCCCCGTCGCCTGCGCTCATTTGTGGTGCGCCGTCCTTGTCTCCGAGCAAACCCAACGCGCCATCGTTGCGCAGGCTGGCCCAAGGCCCCGAGTTCCCCGCTTGGAGCATTTTCAGGGGACGTTGAACGCGCCAGATGGTCCCCGAGGCGTCCCAGCGCAGTCCCATTTTATGATCCTGGTCGGTTCCGGCGGTGATGGCCACCCAGGCATCACCGCGGCGCACCATCGAGGTGGGGTTTTGTGTGCCTCCGCACCAGGGCATCCCGGCCTGCGTTGGTTGTGCGCAGCCTTCGGCGGCCTGTGAAGAGGGGGCGGAAGCCCGCAAGGGCCGGACGTCCATGGTGCAGGTGCTGGGGGTGGGTGTTGGGGTGAGGTCGGGGATGGTTTTGAGTTGAAGGAGGTCTGCGCACAACCGCTCCAGGTGCAACTCAGGGGTTTGTTGATGGGTTTTCCAGGTTGCGGCCGCGGTGGCCAGCGCCTTGCGGCCCTGGGTGTTGTGTGGTGCGCCGTCGTGGAGGTCTTGGAGTGCTTTGGAGAAGGTGCCAGCGCACTGACGGGCGGTGGGGGCAAAGTTGGGTTCTAGAAGTGCGCGCGATTGCAGATCGGCGCCCATGCGCCCCTGCGGCGGGTTTCCCTGGGGGAAGAGGCAGTTGTGCAGCCGTGTGGAGGCTTTGGAGACGGCTTTGGCGGGAAAGGGCGCGGTGGGTTTGGGCAGCGCCGAGGTGATGGCATGGATGGCCAGGCCAAGGACGATGCAAGCGCCAAAGAAGAGCGTCAGACCCAGGCGCCGCAGCGCCTTTGGGTTGGAGAGCATGCCCGATGGGGGTGGTGGGTCTCCAAAGTGAGGCTCCTGGGGGGCGTTGGACGGCATTGGATTGGGTGGTGTTGGGTTCATGGGGGCTCCTTGTGGCTAGACCGAGTCCCGCTCAAAACGAGCCAGCGATGGCGGCCCTCACAGCCGATCTCTTCGTCGTCGATGCTCGACGAACCCCCGGTTCGTCTGCGCTCTCATCGACTGTAGAGATGCAAAAGGTCTAAGAGATACCACTTTCCAGTGTCATCTCCCCAGAGTCACTGTCGTGACTCCAAGCCTTTCGCATCTCTCGACCTCAACTGTGATTTCTCGCCCTCGCAAGGCTCTTTTTAAACGGTACTCGGTCTAGCGCGCAGGGGTTTGGGTGTCGCAGCACAGATCCGTGTGCATGTGTCGGGTGAGGGGTTATCGGGCGCTGGAGCTTTGAGTTGCCGACTTTTTGCAGTGGGGCAGCGAAGGGTGGGGGAGGTGGGCTGTGTGGGGGCGGTGCGTTAAGTGAACGCAGCGTTGCGTAACGGCTGACTTGCTGGCGGCACAGGGAAGGATAGCTTTGTGTGGAGCCGCCCAGTGGTGGGGGAAGAATCAATCTGCAAAGGGGTTTGGAAGCATGACCAGTCGCGGTTGGATGGTGAGCGTGGTGTTGGTGGGGGTGTTGGCGGCTGTGGCGGTGTCACAGGGGTGTGCTTATTCGGACCTGCGCTCCCAGGCGATGGTCGATGGCAGCGTGTCGCAGGACGACCGCGCCAAAGGACGGGCGCTGCTGGAGTCGTTGGCGCGCAGTCACGGCGGCGTGGATGCCTGGAAGGCCCACCGCAATGCGCGCGTGGTGCTCAGCGACACATGGTTCAGCACGGTGGCGTATTGGGTGGCGGCGCCCTGGTCCGAGAACGGTCAGACGTTCGAGATGACGGCGTTGCTGGGGACGGACAACTCGCGGCTCGTGTTCATGGGCGGGGACGACGACGGCCAGCACTGGGGGATCCAGAACTGGGCGTCCTACACAGCCGACGGCCCCAACGCCACGGTGCGCTTTGAGCAGGACGATGACATCGTTTTTTGGTTGCCCACCATCGAGTACTTCATTGAGGCGCCTTTCAGGCTGCGCGAGGCCGAGTTGGTGACCTGGATTGGCCAGCGCGAGCTTCAGGGGCGTCGTTACGACCTTGTTGTTGCCACCTGGGGGCAGGACGCTCCCCAGGATCTGGTGGATCAGTACGTGGCCTGGATCGACGTCGAGACGGGGCGGCTGGCCTACCTGACGTTCACAGTCCGCGACTTCCTCGACAGCATGGTGGGCACGATGTCCTACCGCGATTATCGCACCGTGCAAGGCATCGACGTGGCCATGACGATGGTGAACGTGGATGAGCCCGGCGGCGATACAACGGGGCATAAAATGAAGATCTCGTCGATTGAGTTTGGCGTGGATGTGCCCGACGCCTTTGTGGTGCCCGAGCCCGAGCGCCGCCGCTCCAAATACTGATACCAAAGCAAGTCTTTCTTGCGTGCTTTGGCATGACGCGCGCTGCTTGGACATGTTCTGGAGAGGGCGCCAGAGAGCAAAAAAGCCCCGGCCATGGGTTGGCCGGGGCTTTTGACGTTGTGCGGTGCGCTGGCGAATCAAGCTCGCCAGCAACCTGGTGGGTCAGGGAGCGGCGGTGACGTTGAAGCCTTCGCCGGTGGTGCTGACCTTCTGCCAGGTGGTGGGGATGAGGGTGTCGCCCTCGTACCACAGGATGGAGACGGTGTTGTTGTCAATGGCGGGGAAGTCGCTGTTGACGGTGAAGCTGGCGGCAAACTCAAAGCCGCCGCCGCCCAGATCGTTGATCTCGCAGGCGT
>CAKZKQ010000122.1 GCA_937123825.1 uncultured Pseudomonadota bacterium | reverse complement strand
TGTTCTCCAGGAAGTCCTTGCGGATCTTGCTCACCTTGCCATCAATGAGGATGAACTTGCCTTTGAGGCGATCATCGGCGGCGACTTCGTTGGCGTCGTACTCTTTGTAGAGATCCAGGGCGCTGATCTGGATGGACTCAACCTTCTTGGGCTTCTCCTTCTTCTTTTTCTTCTTGCTGGTCTTCTTGTTCTTGGACTTTTTCTTCTTCTTCTTGCTGGACTTCTTAGAGCTGGACTTGCGGCTGCTGGAGTCGCTGCCAGACTGCTCAAAGTCCTGTCCTGCGGGGCACCCCGTGCAGCAGCAGCCCGACAGGAAGAGGGCCAGGGACGCGATCAGAACTGGAAATAGACGTTTCATGGTAAACCTCTTGTCTCAATGTCTATTCTTGTACCATTTTCGAGTCCGAAAGAGAAAGGCACCTCTCGGCACCGCCGCTCCACCTGTAGGGTTGGGCCCGTATTTACGGGGACGAGGGGTTGAAGGGTGTGGATGTTGATGCATAGGGAGGCGCGGGGCGTATGAAAGCCTGGAGAGTGCACGAGTTTGGGTCGTTTCGGGAGCAGTTGACCTTTGCGCAGGACGTGGAGGACCCCAAAGCGCCCTCCGCAGGCGTGGTGATTCGGGTCAGGGCGGCGGCGCTGAACTTTCCGGACCTGCTGGCGATCGCGGGCAAGTACCAGATGAAGGCCCCATTGCCCTTTACGCCGGGTCTGGAAGCGGCCGGTGAGGTGATCGAGGCGGGCCCGCAGAGCCGGTTCAAGGTGGGGGACCGGGTGATGACGGTGGCCCTATGGGGGGCGTTTGCCCAGAAGATCGCGGCGGTGGACGCTGCCTGCTTCCCGGTGCCCGATGGGATGACCGACGCGCAGGCGGCCTCGTTTATGATCACCCATCAAACGAGCTACTTTGGGCTGGTGCACCGCACGGCGCTGCGTGAGGGCGAAACGCTCCTGGTCCACGGCGGCGCTGGGGGCGTGGGGACGACGGCGATTCAGATTGGCAAGGCGTTGGGGGCGACGGTGATCGCCACGGCGGGCAGCGAAGAGAAGCTGGAGATCTGCCGCCAGTGCGGGGCCGACCACGTGATCAACTACCGCACGGACGACTTTGTCCCCCACGTGCGCAAGATCACCAAAAACCGGGGCGCGGACGTCATCTACGACCCCGTCGGCGGCGATGTCTTTGACCGCAGCACCAAGGTGGTGGCCTTTGGCGGGCGGCTCCTGGTGATCGGCTTTGCCAGCGGCCGCATCCCCGAGATCAAGGCCAACCGGATTTTGCTCAAAAACATGTCGGTCGTGGGTCTGGTCTGGGGCAATTACCAGTTTCAGCGCCCCGAAATGATCGGCCCCGCCCATCAGGCGCTGACCGAACTTTTTGAGCAGGGCAAGATCAAACCCGTCATCTGCGCCGAGCTGCCCCTCGAAGAGCTGCCCGAAGGGCTGGCCATGCTCGAAGAGCGCCGCAGCCACGGCAAAGTGGTACTGAAAGTCGATTGATGGGGTCTTTGGATCCGCTCAAGGGGCGTTGCGGCCATAAATCAGGTGTCCGCACGTCACCCCGTCGATGAGCGCCACGCCGGGCAGGTGGCCCCACTTTTCAAAGCCGTGGCGCTCCAGCAAGGCCACGCTGGCGGTGTTGACGTCCAGCAAGACCGCAAAGAGCACCTTCAAACCCAGTTCCGGGCAGGCGTTGATGGCGTGTTGCATCAATGTCGAGGCGATCCCTTTGCGGCGGTGGTCCTGGTGGACGTAGTAGCTGATCTCGGCGCTGTGTTGCAGGGCCTGACGTCCAGGGCGATAGGCGCTCAGTGAGCACCAACCGGCCACCTCCTGCCCCACCTGCGCCACCCACACCGGGTGGGTCTGGGGCGGATGGTGGTCTTCAATCCAGCGCCGCCGGTCGGCCTCGGTCACCGGTTCCAGCGCGGCGGTCTGAAACCTGGCCTCCACCGCCTGATTGTAAATCCGTGCGATGGCCCCCGCGTCCTCCAGGGTCGCCAGACGCACCCGCACGCGCCCTGAGTCGTTGGTTTTATCCATCTCTATCACCCCTCTGGTTGGCCCCGGCACACCTGCGCATCATTATAAGTAGAACCCACGCCCCTGACGCAGACCTGGCATGGCCCGTGCTCATGGAGAAGGCCGTCGCGTCGCTGCGGCAGGCAGACTCCCTCGGGAAGACCCCTGTCCCCAGCACGCAAAATGGCGGCCTGGCGTCACCAGGGCAAGCGAGGTAACTCGCCCAAAGGCACGGATTCCCACCGCGCCGCCGCGTCTCTCCTTTGTGAGGGAGGCGGTCCAGCCAGGCAAGTCTCGGTCCCCCCGAAAGGGGCCGTCTGGAGAGATTCAGGCGGTAGATGCCAAGGGCACCGAGGTCCAAAACCCACGGCGGTCTATCCGAGTCCCGCGCCTGAATAAGGACGAGGACAGAAAGGGCGATCGCCGCCGGGGATGTCTGGTGACACAGACGCAGACCTCACGTCAACGTGCTTCAACATTGAGGACCAAGGGGCAGTTCGATCAGTCCAAGGCGGCAGCCGAGGGCGGCGAACAGTGCCAAAGGGGCTGGTGTGCAGACTCCCACCTGCGCGACAGTGTCTTGAAGCACCGTTTCTGGGGGGCACCCCGGTACAGGTCAGGTGTTGTATTCAGGCGGTCAAAAGCCGGTTGAGCAGCAGGGACGGCACCTGACAGGGAATGATTAGCTCAGTAGGTAGAGCGTCTGTCTGATAAACAGAAGGGCGAGGGTTCGATTCCCTCATCACAACGGAAAGACCGTCCCGGTGTTGGAAGGATAAGCAGCTTAAACCCCTCCATATGACCCTCTGGGTCTGTGAAGAGGGGGGCTGGTCGGTTCCCAAGATCGACAGCTTTGGCGCGAAAGAGCGAGTAGGCCCGCAAGCCTTTACAGCCCGCAAGGCTGGCTTAATCGGAAACGTCGAGTATGTCCAACGCCATAGTGCAGAGGTCCTCCTTCGAAAAGAGGCCTCGACGCTGCCACACTCACCCAGGCAGCAGCTGCGAACATCGACCGGACTTGGTTCGGTGGATCAGGGGAGAACCCTCATCAGGGATAATGCCCCACGGATGTTCATGCGACGCATCGGTCTCAGGCGTCGCACCCAAAACCATCACCCCTCTTTGTAAGCGGCGACGTTTGCAAAGCGGGGTTTTGGCGTTTCTTGCGCTGTAAACCTGAGGAAACCGACGCCAAGGGCGCCGCCAAAGAAGGGGATTGCCCGAAAGGTACGGGCGAGTGGGGGCGATTCTTTCAGAAGCCGCGGCTGTGGGCGTAGTGCTCCATGGCGTATTCGCGGGCGTTGCGCAGGGCCGACTCGCCCACGTGGGGCAGCTCGGAGAGGTCGCGCACGTGGCGGATGGGCCGGAAGTTCATGATGGACTCGGCGGCCTGACGGTTGAGGTCGGCCTCCTGGTCCAGCTCTTCAAAGGTGGCTTCGTTGACCAGGCTCAGCGTGGCGCGGGCTTCCTCTTCGGTGAAGGTCACCCCGTCCCACTGGCCCATGATGGTGGCCCCGTCGTCGTGCAGGTAGCCGGTCTGGATGGCAAAGACCATCAGCTTCTCCAGCACGGCGTCGCCCACAAAGTGGACCTCTTTGACTTGGTCGATGGAGGCGTAGGGGACGTCGTCTTCGGTCTGGACGCGGCGGTCCTGGCCGTTGCGGGTGCGCACCAGCCAGTGGGCGGCGCGCTGGTCGATGGCCGCGTCGATGTCCAGGCGGCGCTCGTTGGTCTGGGGGTCGTTGAGGAGCCCCAGCACGGCCAGTGCCTGGGGCGAACCTTCGGGCATGAAGGTGGCCTCGGGGTCGGCGGGGGTCGCCTCGGGTGCGGGGGCCTCATCGGGGCGATCCACCTCGGGGGTTTGGCGCTCGGGGGCGGTCGTCTGGGGGTTGTTGGGGGTCTGGGGCGCGCCCTGCGCCGGATCTTCGCTGTGCCCGCAGGCCATCAGGGCCGCAGTCATCACGATCACACACACCAACACGATAGTTTTGTTCAAAAACGTCAGCATCATCATGCCTCCACAAGCGGTGTGGTCAGCAACGCGCAAAAGCGTCCGTGACACACCTCAGGTGTCTCTTACGTCAAGAGAAGACACACTATGTCTGACAGGGCGGGGCAACTGCCGTCGTCCCAGGACGGGGCGACTTGTTTTACGGACCTGCGGGGGACGCAGGAACGGGGCCAGGCCGTCGATCACCACGATCGACTCATTTGGCACACCTGCTCTTACTAGACTGGTGATTAAAACCCCCCGGCCCCAATGTCAAGCACTCTTTTTTGGCGGCGAGTTGGATCTTTGAGGGCCTTTGCGGCCATCCAGTCGAACGTTTTTTACTTTTTTAAATAAAAAGTGTTGATCTGGGACTCAAGTCGACCTAATTTGTCTTCAGACACAGCGGGGCCACTGGCAGTGGGCCAAGCGCTGGTCACCAATGAAGGAAATGAGCGATGTCAGAAGTTGTCCCCAGAGAATCCCTGCAAGAGCGCGTCACCTTTGCCACCCTGGGCCCGATGGCCCGGCTGGCGGTGCGGTTCAAGCTGCCGCTGAAGCGGGTCAAGCAGCTCACAGAGCTGGCCTACTACCAGGAGACGCGGCGCAAAGGGCTGAAGATGGCGCAGATCCAGGAGGTGATGTCCATCGGGTTCAGCAAGGTGGGGACGCTCTCGCGGCAGTTGAAGGACTACCACGCGATGTTGGGGTCGGACTTTGGGATTCAGCGTCGGATTTTGCTGCTCTTGTGGGCGGTGCCGCTGACGCAGAAGCACCTGGTGGGTGCCTTCCCGGATGTGGAGCCCGAGCAGGTGGTGGAGGTCCTGGGTCAGATGGTGGCGCAGGGCAAGCTGGAGATCGTGGACGGGCGCACCGAGCGTTACGCGCTTGTGGCCAACCACAACCAGCTCCTGCAAGACCACTGGTACTCCCGGCTCAACGCCCTGGGGAGCTTGATGGCCAACGCCGTGCAGGTGGTCGAGGCGCGCTTCTTTGATGGGCGCGACGAGGCTTTTGTCCGGACGCTCAACTTTCGGGTGCGGGCCACCGATGTGCCCAAGCTCCAGGCCTTCTACAAAGAACACCTTTTTCCGCTGATCGAAGAGTTGGACGGCGCGGTGGGGCAGGACGAGCCCTCGGTGCCGATCAAGCTCTCGTTCATGTGGCTTCAAGATG
>CAKZKQ010000121.1 GCA_937123825.1 uncultured Pseudomonadota bacterium | reverse complement strand
CAGGGGCCTCGGAGGGAGCGCAGCCATAGCAGCGCTATTGCAAGCGACCTACGTGGTTCCTGGGGCCATCAGGGCCGCCCCAAACACGTGGCGAAGGGCCGCCTCAAACTCAGGGGAAAACCCAGCCTGCGCTAGGCTCTCCGGTGTAGCCGCCGTTGCGAATGGCGTCGTTGAATTCGGCCAGACTGGTGGTGTAGAGGTGGTCGCCGTTGCGGGGGCGGAAGGCCCGGTAGAGTTGGACGGAGCCGGGGACCTGGCTGGTGGCGATGTAGCCGATTCGGCCTTCGAGGGCTCCGGCGCCGAGCAGTTCGCAGGTTGAGGATGTGGTGTAGAAGTGGCGTCCGTCGCTGAAGCAGCGGTAGAAGGCGGCCAATCCAGGGGCGGGGTTTCGGTAGAGGGAGAAGTAGTCGAAGCTCTCCACGGTGAATCCGCAGCATTGGGCCTCGGTGCGGCTGGTGGTGTAGAAGTGCAGGCCGGTGCTGCGGTTGACGGAGCGGTGGATGCTGACGGTGCAGCCGCCGGGGATGCCTTCATCAATTTGACCATCGCAGTCATCATCAAAGAGGTTGCAGGACTCTGCGGGGGGAGGCACATCGGCGCATTGAACCGCCTCGCGGCCGTTGCAGACGTATTCTCCGTCGCCGCAGACGCCGCAGGAGGTGCCGGGCAGCGGTGAGAGTTGACCGCAGCCGCCGCAGCCGTTGATGGGCGTGTCACCGTTGCACTGGGTGGCTTCGGGGCCGTTGCAGACGTATTGGTCCAATCCGCAGCGGCCGCAAGGGGTGTTGGGTTCGTTGGCCAGATCGCCGCAGCCGCCGCAGGCGTTGCGGGCGTTGTCCCCTTGATCGCCGACGCAGGACACGGCGTCGGGTCCGTTGCAGGCGTAGCGTCCTGAGTTGCAGGTGCCACAGGGGGTGTTGGGGGTTTGGTTGAGGGTCGCGCAGCCGCCGCAGGCGTTGAGCGCGCCGGGACCAGGATCCCCCTGACAGCTCAGGGCATCCACGCCGTTGCACACAAACTCGCCCTGGTCGCATGTGCCACAATCTCCGCCAAGGACGCCGCCAAGCTGGCCGCAGCCGCCGCAGGCGTTGCTGGGGGTGTCGCCGTTGCACTCGGTGGCCTCGGGGCCGTCGCAGACATAGCGGTCCAGGCCGCAGCGGCCGCAGGGGGTGTTGGGTTCGTTGGGCAAATCGCCGCAGCCGCCGCAAGCGTTGAAAGCGTCGTCGCCTTGATCGCCGACACACGCCACAGCGTTTTGTCCTTCGCACACGTACTGACCGGTGCCACAGGTGCCGCACGCGGTGCCAGGCTGGTGGGGGAGCGCGGAACAACCACCGCAGGCGTTGACGGCGCCGGGACCAGGGTCACCTTCACAGCGCAGGGCATCGCTGCCCTCGCAGACCAGCGTGCCCAGGTCACAAGCACCGCAGGCGTCTCCTGGAGCGTCGTCGAGCGCCTGACAGCCGCCGCAGGCGTTGATGGCATCGGGGCCAGGGTCGCCAAAGCAAATCAACTCTTCGGGGGTCGCGCAGACGTAGGTGCCTGCGTCGCAGGCGCCGCAGGGCTCGGTGGGTTGACCGTCGAGGGTGGCGCAACCGCCGCAAGCGTTGAGCGCTTCATCACCCAGGTCGCCCGCACACACCAGCGCATCGTTGCCATCGCAGACCAGCGCCCCGGAGTTGCAGGTGCCACAGGCATCGCCAGGGGCGTCCTCAAGGACGTCGCAGCCGCCGCAGGCGTTGAGTCTGGCCATGCCGGGGTCACCTTCACAGACCACGTTTTCGGTGTCGGCGCAGCCCCAGATGCCTTCATCGCAGGTGCCACATGCGGTGCCGGGGACGCCGCCAAGCTCGGCACAAGCGCCGCAGCTCTCGGGGGCGTTCAAATCCGTCTCACAACCGTCTTCGGGCTGGCCGTTGCAGTCGCCCCAACCTTCGTCGCAGGCCCCCACGGCACAGGCGCCGTCGGTGCAAATGGCGGTGGCCTGAGCCAGCGCGCAGGCGTTGTCGCACTGACCGCAGTGGTCGGGGTCGCTCTGGAGGTCAAAACCTTCATCGACCTGATCATCGCAGTCGTCATCAAGCAGGTTGCACAACTCCTGGGCGTCTGCGTTGACGTTGCGGTCGCCGTCGTCACAGTCATCGTCCAGGCAGTCGGGGCCGACCCCAAAGCCATCGCCGTCGTTGTCGATGCAGGAGGAGCAGAACCCAGAGGTGGGCTGACACTGGGGTGCGGTGTCGCCGCCGCCCTGGATGCAATCGTAGCCCTCAGGACAGGGCCTGTTGGCACAGCTTCGGCCACAGAAGTTGCCGTCGGCCAACCCCACACACAGGTCCGAGAGTCCGCCACAATCGGTGTCGCTCTGGCAGGTTTTGCACAGAAAATCGCTCTCAGGGAAGCACAGGAAGATGCGATCGGCCCCCGAGTTGGCCACCGCCGCACAGACATAGCCCTCGGGACAGGTCTCTTCGTCATTGGGATTGCAAAAGTCGGTGCAGATCCGCTGGCCGTCTCCCCCGGTGACCTCAATGCAAAAGCCGCTCTCGCAGTCATCCCCATCGTCACAAGGATCGCCCACGTTGGTCTCGGGGCGCTCGGGCACATCGGGTGGGGGGCTGGTGTCGCCGGGGTCAAAAACGCCCGCGTCGTCATCATCGACCAACGCGCACTCTCCATCGACGCACACGGTTGTGCCGGGACAGTCTCGATCGCTGACGCAAGGACGGTCCTCCACCCCCGACGGCGGCGCGTCTTGGCCACAGGCACACAGCGATGCGCAGAGCACCACCCACGCAAAAGTTCCAAAGACAACTCGAAGGGTCATGCTCTGCTCTCCGGTCCAGAAGGTGGTGGATGCTTGCCAGGCTCTTTGGGCCACTTCAAATCCAGAGTCTACCACCACCAGATGGGGACGCAACGATGAACACACCTCACAAAATGCCCTCTCCTTGCAGGCACAAAGGCACATCACATTGCAGGTTCGATTTGCCCAAAAGAAAAGCCGCTTGCGTGGATTGAACCCCACATAAGCGGCTTAAAGCGCGGTGTTTATGGATGATTGTCAGCGGGCAAAGAAGGCCATGACGATGATGACGTGCAGGAAGACCAGGGTGATGACGCAGGTGGCCATGCCGACGTGGAAGATCAACCAACCGCGACGCATGCGGTAGAGCCACTTGGCGGCGGTGATGTCGCGCATGCGCACGACGTCGTCAAGCAAGCGCCGGGCGATTTGCTGGTCGCCTTCATCGAGGCTCTGGATCTTGGAGGACGCGGCGCTCCAGGCGGTCTGTTGCTGTTTGGCGACATCGTAGTCCTTGCCAAAACGGGCAAAGAGCGAGCCGCCAGCGCCTTTGAGCTTGCCAGCAACGGACTTAAGCTCCGCCGAGGCGTCCTTGAGGAACTCTTCGCGGCGCTTGTCGATCTCGTGCACTTCAAGGAAGAGGTCTTCCTCGACCTGGCTGTCGCCTTCGACGTTGGTGATCCGCCTGGGCAGCCACTTGTAGTAGACGACGCCAAAGAGGCCGGTGGCGATGACCAGGTAGGTCAGGATCATGATCATGCTGGTGACGGCGCCACCAAACTGGAAGCCGGAGTGGAGCCAGGTGGCCACCAGCGCCAACGAGCCCAGGTAGAGGTGGGCGCGGGTCCACATCAGGAACGAACCGGGTTGGAAGGCCTTGAAGCTGTCTTCGTCGGTCTCCTTCTTTCCGGCCACCTTGAACTTCAGGCCCTTGATGCGCCGACGCACGGCCAGCGACGCAGCCGAGAGGAAGAGCCCAAAGGCCATCACCCCCAGCAAAATCATCTGCCAGGAGTAACTCTGGTGCCCTGCGGCGTCGCCGAGCACAAACTGAGAGCCCCAGATGCCCAGCATAACAGCCGAGAAAACCATGAAGAGCAGCCCGAGCACAGGGTGGGCAAGCTCAATCTTGCGCTTCTTGGAGACGGTGCTCTTGCCGATGTTCTGGGCCTGGTGGTCGTGGAAGACCTCGGCGATCTCGTCCCAGTATTTGGTGGGATCGACGCGCAGGATGGCGCCTGTGGGGCAGTTGTGCACGCAGTTGGCAAACTCGTAGCCGTGGCACAAGTTGCACTTGGTGGCGATCTGCGGACGCTCGACGTCGATCTTCTCGCCGTTGACCACGGTCGGCACGACCCTGGGTTTGGGCGTGGTGACCATGGAGATGTTGCCCCAGGGGCAACGGTTGGCGCACGACGCGCAGCCGATGCAGAAGTCGTGAATATCGACCTCCCCGCCGGATTTGCGGTGGATGGCGCCGGTGGGGCAGCCGATCATGCACTCGGGGTTGACGCAGTGGCGGCACGAGGCTGGCAGGAGGATCGTTTCGTAGTCCCCGGCCTTGTTCATGTCGCGGCGGCGCTTGAGCTTCTTGCCGCGCCGGGAGAAGCGCGCATAACCGTGGCGGTCGTGGCAGGCTTTGACGCAGTTGCCACAACGCACGCACTTGTTGAGGTTGATGTTCAGCAGCGACTGACCTTCCTGGGCGCCTTCATTGAGCATTTCGCCCAGGAAGATGGCCACCGTGCGGCCGCGGCCCAGGATATTGACCTGCTCTTTGACCTGACCGGCCATGTCTTGCTGCAGACGGTCGTAGAGATCGGGGTAGCTGCCGCGCAGCGCCCCCACCAGCACGTCGCGGTTGAGGCTGATGACCTCGACAAAGCCCATCGACACCATGCGCACGTCGCGCTTGCGGCTGGCGTGGGGCTTGAGGCCGATCAAGTCGCCGATGTTGTAGTAGGCCAGGATCGACTCGACCTTCTTGCCGTCCTTGTCCCGCACACGGACCATCTTGGTCATGGCGGTCTTGATCATCAGCACGGTGTTGTCGGGGTCGTCTTCCTTGAAGATGACCTTGCCGCGCTCATAGCTGTCGATCGTGGCC
>CAKZKQ010000120.1 GCA_937123825.1 uncultured Pseudomonadota bacterium | reverse complement strand
GCTGTGGCGCGTCAGGTAGCGGCCTTGCAGGAGGGTGTCTGGGCTCTGGTCGGTGTTTTCGAGGCACCACTGGGCTTGCTGGCGCGTGAAGCTGTTGCCCATCATGGCCAGGAGCGTGAGGCTGTGGCTGAGTGCATCCGGGGTTTGGCTGGCGGCCAGCAGGGCTTCGAGCCGATGGCGTTCGATGTCCTGGAGCGAGAACGCCCCCCAGCCTGCGTCGCTGGGGTAGAGGCCTTCTGGGGTGGGCTGGAGCAGCCCGTGGGCGTGCCAGGCAAAGAGGGTCTGGCGGATGAAGTGGGGGTTGCCCTCACAGCGTTGAAGCAGCAGTTCGACGGCGCTGGGGCTCAGGCCGGGCTCAAAGGCGGCGATGAGCTTGCGCTGGGAGTCTGCGCCGAGCGCTGGGACCTGGACGGCGGTGATGGCCTCATGCTCGGCCAGCGTACGGGCCGAGGCGCGCTCTTTAAGATCGGCGGTCAGCGGGTTGAGCGGACAGACGACCAGCATCGTGGCGTCCTGGCGGCCAAGCTGGCGGCCCAGGAATCGGCCCATCCGCGCTTCGTCTTCGCCCAGGCCGCCCATGACCCAGAGCAGGACGGGTCTGGGAGTGGGACACAAGGTGCACAGGCGCAGGAGTTGGTCCCAGGTCTCGTCTCGCGCGTCGCCCTGGGGGGCGTCGCTGAGGTCGAGCAGGAGTTTGATCTGTGCTTTTCGCCTCCGAGCCTCGGCGGGGCCAAAGACCTCGGTCATGCGGCGGTCGATCTCGGCAAATTCCTGACGGGGCCAGCGCAGGTGACCCAGCAGGGCGACGCGCAGGGCGTCGTCGAGGTTGGTGCGGGTGTCCATGTCGAGCGTGAGGACCCGCATCAGACCGTGGGCCAGGACTTGTTGGGAGGCCCAGCGGGCGATGTGGTTGCGCCCTGAGCCGTCTGAGCCCAGCAGCAGCGTGCCTTGGGTGCGCTTGCGGCGCAGGACGCTGCGGGCGGCCTCAAGCAGCGCCCGGCATTGTTCGCGGCGCCCGGCCAGTGGCGGTTCGCGCAGCTTTCGGATGGCCCATGGGACCGGGAAGTGCACCACGGTGGCCACGCCGGGCCAGGTGGCGGCCGTGGGCGGGTCCTGGGAGACGGTGGCGGCGCGCGGACCCTGGATGTTGGCGGCGGGAGGTGGCAGCGTGACCATCGTGGGTGGGGCGGTGTCGAGCGTCGGCGTGAAGGTGGCCGTGTCGTGCTCCCCGTGGGCGGCGCGGGTGGTGTCCCGGTGGGCGTCCGGCGGCGAGGGGGCGTTGAACTCGATGCTGTCGAAGTTGGTCAGCTTTAAGATGGCCTGGAGGCGCCTGCGCACGTCGGCGGCGGTCTCGGGGCGCTGGTGTGGGTGCTTGGCCAACATGTCCTGGACCAGCGTTTCGAGCGCCTCCAGGCCTGTGGGCAAGCCCATGGCGGGGGGCTGACGCGTGATGTGGTCGTAGATGATCTGGACCGCAGAGCCGTTGAAAGGCAGATCGCCGGTCAAGGCCTCAAAGAACATGATGCCCAGGGAGTAGATGTCGCTGGTGGGGCCGATGGAGCGGTGCTGTCCTGCGGCCTGCTCGGGGCTCATGTAGGGCAGCGTGCCCATGGGCAGGCCCTCGCGGCCGATCTCGACGCGCTTGAGGTTCAGCGCCGAAGCCAGGCGCTCGTCGATGTGCGCGATCCCAAAGTCCAGCAGCCTGGGGATGGGATCCTGGGCTGGGTGGGTGAGCATGACGTTTTCGGGCTTGAGATCCCGGTGGATCACCCCCCGGGCGTGCAGGTGGCCGAGCGTCTCCAGCAAGCGGTCGAACGACTCCAGCATCTGGCGCAGGCTCAACCCCTCAAAGTGCATCGGCTCGCCGTCGAGCAGCTCCATGACGCCGAAGCGGACGTTGGTCTTCTCGTCGATGCCTTCATCGAGCAGGCGCACAACGCCAGGGTGGTTCATGCGGGCCAGAGCGCGCAGTTCTTGTTCAAAAGCGGCCTGGTGCCCGTCGCTCTGCCGGTCGGGGCGCAGCATCTTAAGCACCACGGTCTGGCCGCTGGTGTGCTGCGCGGACCAGACCTGCCCAAAACCGCCTTCGCCCAGCGACTTCACCAGCCTGTATCGGCCTCCGACGTGTTGTCCGGGGTCAAAATGATCGGGGAGGTCAATGGCTGGCGCTTGGGCCATCAAGCGCATAAAATCGGGCGTTGTAATATCGTCTTGGTGGCTCATCAGCCAGAGGACCCTTGTTGGTGGGGACGTGCCGTTCTTGATGGCAGGGGTTGTGGGTGCGCATCGATAGCCCTGGGTTGGTTTGGAGTGTAGCGCTCAGGTCAAAGGGCTGGCAAGCCGCCACGATTTTCCAGTGTCGGACCCAATTTGTGGCGTGACACATCTGGGGGTCAGACTCTATAGGTGGCAGACAATGCTTCAATGGCGAGGATGGGCGATGAATAGAGCGCTGTGTTGGGTGTGGTTGTTGGCCTTGGTGGTGGGCTGTTGTGGTGCGTGCGGTGCCACGGGCGGTGCAGGCCAGTCGCAGGGGGCCTCAAGGTACGTGATGACCACCCCGATGGAGCCGCTGATGGCCTGCCGGGACGATCGCGCGCCGATGAAGTGGGCGGTCATCGTGGGCATCAACGACTACAAGGATGAGGGGATCAGCGACCTCCAGGGGGCCGTCAACGACGCCTGGAGCTTCTACCACTACCTCTCCAGCCCCCACGGCGGCGCAGTTTCACCCCAGCGCATGCGCTTGTTGCTCAATCAGGAGGCCACGCGTGAGGCGGTGGTGGGGGCGCTGGGCCAATTTTTGGCGGGTGCCTGCCCGCAGGATCAGGTCATCATCTACTTTGCGGGCCACGGTTTTCCCGAGCCGACCAACCCCCAGGAGGCCTTCCTGGCGCTGCACGACACCAAGTTGGACAACCTGGTGGGCTCGGCGGTGTCGATGAACCAACTCCCAGAGTTCCTGAAGTGGCGCGCCAACAACGCCGGACAGCTTCTGATGCTGGTCGATGCCTGCCACTCGGGGTTCATCAAGTTCAAGGACACGCGCGGGGCGACGTTGGACCCGCGCACGCGGATTGAGCTTCAAGAGGAGAGCTTCTCCAAGGCGCTGGAGAAGCACTCGGACAAGGGCTGGGGGGCGATCAGCGCGTCGGCCACCGACCAGTTTGCCCAGGAAGTGCGCGGCTGCCAGATCAACGGCCACCCCTACACTGGCGGGCTCTTTACCTGCCATCTCTTAAGAGCGCTCAACGGCGAGGCCGACACCAACCGCGATGGGCGCGTGACGCTCGATGAGACCTATGGGTATTTGGAGAGCAGCGTGCGCCGAGACAGCAGAGGGCAGCAGGCGCCCACGCGCTCGGGAACGTTGAACGGGGACATGGAGCTTGGAAGGCCCGGCACGGCGGGCAAGGTGGCCATCCCGGTCTTGCCCGAGACGGTGACCAACGACCAGGAGCACCCGCTGCGGCCTTGGATCTGGGCGGGGGCGGGCGTGACGGCGGCGGCGCTGATCACCGGCGCCGTCTTCAACGCCCAGTCGCTCGACCTGGAAGATCAGGCCAACAGCAACATCGGCGATGAGCGCACGAGCCTATTGCAGCAGTCGGAGGACAAGTTTGCGCTGGCGCAGATCAACTATCTGGTGGCTGGGGCGGTGGGGGCGTTGACCCTCTCGGCGCTGCTCTACGACTTGCTCAAAGAGCCCACCGACACCGAAGATGTCTACCAGCAGCCGCCCTGGTTTGAGATGGGGCTGGCGCCGAGCGAAGAAGGTGTCGACGGCTGGGTCCGCATGCAGTGGCAGTGGTAAATCCCCCCGACCGTCCCCCGCCTTTGCCCGCTCGCCCTCACAGATTCTCCATCCAATCCGTCCATATCCATCTTACTCGTCCCACCCTTCGGGTCGGCCTTCGCGCTGTGCCTGAAACGGGCGGACAGGAGTGCCTTGCGAGGGTTTTGGGCGAGGAATCCGGTGGAAAAGGGGTGGAAAAGGGCAGGGAACGGCGAGTTTTGAGCAACGCGCCGGGCTTGCCGGGCATCGTGTGGGGTAGAGACCGCCGCCATTAGACGGTGGCCTGGCCCAATGGGGGCCGGGCGCTGTGCGCGGCCGCAGCCCCGCATCAAGGAGGCCCCATGTTCGGTTGGCTTAAAGGCGATCCCGCCAAGAAACTCGAAAAGAAGATCGACGCCAAGATGTCCCGCGCCGTGGAATTTCAGCGCAACGGCAAGCTGCGCGAGTACGCCGATTTGATGAAAGAGATCGACGACATGGAAAAAGAGCTCGCGGCGCTCAAGGCTCAAAAGAGCGCCTGAGCGCCGCGCAGCTTCACCCTTTTGAGTGGTTGCGGGCCTTAAAAGAGGTGCTCGCAGCAAGCGTCGTCAGTGGGTTCACCTATAAGTGCCTTTTGTGCTGTTAAAGGTCCCCATCAGGTCGGTGAACCGGATTGTCATAAGCGCAACGCTCTCGAGGTTTCTGTCTCCAAAGTGGCTCCTGAGTTGCTTGAAACCAGGGCTCTTGTTGGTCATGCTGCTTGTGTAGGTGTTTGACCCGGAGTCATAGACACCCGTTTTGATTTCCTTGATGGCGGTCTTGAACTTGCGGGCGTAGTGCTTCTTAAGGAAGTAGGTTTTGACCTTGCCCGGAGCCTCCTTTCGACCATCCAAAACTGCACGGGTGATCAAGTCTTCAACGTCGCGTTGGGCGCGCTCATCAAAGATTTTTTTAGCCTCCTCTTTGGTGATTTTTTTCTCCTGGCGCCGCTTCTTCAGCTTTTTAGCCCGTTTGCGGGTCCTCTGAGCGTGGCGTTTGTCGACACGCTCGGTCGGCAGAGAGCCCACGTTGAGTTTGAATTTGAGACCTGTCGGATCAAAGGCGTTGATGAAGTTGCCCGCCACATAAGCATAGCCCGTGGTGGACTCGCCCATCTTGCCGATGTTGTCGGCGGTGGTGGTGGCAAAAGCCGGGTCAATGGAGAGCCAGCGGCCGGTCTGGGGGTCGAGGTAGCGCCAGTCGAAGTGGACAAGGCCGGTGCTGCGGTCAATCTCCTGTCCTGTGAAGCCGTATTCATCCACATAACCAAAACCATCGGCGCGTTCGGTGCCCAGCGGGCTGAAGTTGCGCTGACCCAAGACGACCTGCTGGCCGTCGACCTGACCGGTGGCCAGTGTCAGGCTGCCCAGGTGGTCATGGTGCAGGAAGGTGGTGCCATCGTCGGGGCCTGTCTCCATCAGCAAGCGGCGCACGCTGGACATCAACACACCGCCAACAGCCTCTTGGCCATCTTCCTGAGCCAGGAAAGCATCGGCGGCGCCGATTTGGTCGTCGTCGTTGAGGTCGTCATAGAACGAGGTCGCCAGCGCATCCGATTCGATGCGGGCAGCGCGGTGGCGGCCCACGATGATGTAGAGGCTAGAGATGCCGTCGCGGACCTCAAAGCTCTTGGATGCGTAGAAGACCTGGGAGTCCCCCTCAATTTTGGCCACGCGGCTCTGATTGGCGCCGTAAACAAAGCGGGCGATGATCTCGTCGCCGCGCTGGGCCTGGGTCATGCGGTTCATGAAGTCCCAGGTGTAGCTCTGGTCACCGCGCTCGGTGACGTTGCCCGCCTCGTCGTAACCGATGATGTTGGCCCCGGCCTGGGTGACGGCGTTGGGCGCAAAAGAATCGTAAGACAGTTCTCCCACATGGGCGTCGCTTTCGTTGCCCAGCGAGGACGTCACAGAGGTGATGTTGTCCAATACATCAAAGCCAAAGCTGAGTGACTCGGCGTCGTAGGTCGAGTTTGTAGTGCGATACCACGCGTCGTAGCTGTGGCTTGCTCCAAACGCGGGGCGTCCTGCCGCTGCAGCCAAATCTTCAACACCAAGGAGGTTGCCTTTGCGGCTGTATTGGTAGCCAAAACTTTGAAGTGGTCCGCCGTTGCCGCCAACGCTCGCCTGGACGACGCGCATCAGGTCGTCGTAGGCCATGGTGGAAGAGGTTCCATCAGCACAGCCCATGCCATCGATGAGGTTGCGCTCATCGTAGGAGATGGTGTGCACCAGATCCACCACACCGGTCAGCCGGCTGGCATCGTCGTATGTTTGTTCGATTGTGCGGCCATCGGGGTTGGTCATGGTGACCATGCGGTTGGCATTGTCATAATCCATTTCAAAAGGCATTTCGACGCCGTTCAAGATCCGCGACGTGAATGTGGTCCGATTGCGTTGGTCATACCCCACAAAATCAACCCCGCGTTCACCATCGATGTTGGGATAGGACGACCCAACCAATTTGCCCTCACCGTTTGTGCAGCGTTCGCAGTCTGGGTCAAAGTCATAGGTCCATTCGATGCGAGTGCCTTGCTCATCGGCGTTGTCGTAGCTGACCACTTTGCGGTTCATACCGTCATATTCATTGACAGTGACGATGCCGCGATCATCGGTCTGACGCACGACGTTGGAGGCATCATCGTGTTCAAAGGTGGTGTCGTTGGCGCTGTTGGGGTCAATGATGCGGGTGACGCGGCCAAGGAGGTCAAAGAACTGCTCTTTGGTGTTGTTTTGCGGGTCCACATATCCAGTCACACGGCCCAACGAGTCGTAACGAACCTGCACCACCGCTGGGGTGCCGTTGGCTTCCAGCGTGCGTTCAATCGCGACGGTTCGACCCATGCCATCGGCGCGGGTGATGATGGGGGTGTTGAAATGGGGGCTGTTGGGAGCTGTATCTTCGGTGTCAAACTCGATGGTCGCCAACGGCGCATAAGCTGTGCGTTTGATGGACGGTGTGTCGTAGATGTCTCCATCGGGCAACGTGCGCTCGATGAGTCGGTAAGCGGCGTCGTAGCGGTAGGTTTCAGACAAAACATCTGCTGGTGCAGAAGTATCGCACTCTCCGCTGTTGCCTTGGTAAGGTTGAAAGACCTCGACGGGTTGGGACTGGATGTTGAAGCGTTTCAGGCCGGTGACCTGGTAGTTGCCTTCGGAGAGGCGAGTGCGTGTTTGAAAATTGCGGCCACGACCATCAATGCAGACAACGGTTTCAAGGTCCATGGGTTGGCCGATTTGGGAGCGTTTGCGGGTGATGATGCGGCTGGCGGGGCTTTGCAGATCGTACTCGAAGGTTTCGTCGGCGTCGGCGGTGGTGTTGCCGGGCAGGAAGCGGGCGCTCATGCGGGCAAACTCGTCGTATTTGTAGGAGAAGGTCCGCTCGTTGGACTCCACGGTGCCGTTCACAACGCGCAGCCAGTCGGTGGCCAGCGCCACCTGGT
>CAKZKQ010000119.1 GCA_937123825.1 uncultured Pseudomonadota bacterium | reverse complement strand
CTTTCGACGCACACAAGCACCGGGGGCTCCAAATCCATCACAAAGAGCAAATCGCCCTGGAGTCCAGGCACTCCAAACGCTTGAGGCTCCTTAAAAAGGCCGTCCATCACCTGCTGCGCCAACTGTGGGTCGCGCACTCGGACGTTTCTGCCTCCCCACACACAAAGCCGTCTGTTGTATGGAAAGACCAAAGAACCAGTCCGGTTTGCCAGCGTTTCGATCTTTCTGAAGCTCAGACATCCTGTCGCATTTTCAAGCCCATTATTTCTAAGGCCGCCGCCATGCGCCACAGACTGAGCCACGGCCAGATGCACTGTGTTGGGGGCGTTGACATCAAATAGGTGCTGCACGCCGTTGTCGTCTGACAAGAGTTCAAGCTGCTGCTGGCTGGAGAGTTTGTCTAGGAAGTAAATGCTTCCGGCCGACTCCACCCGAGCCCCGATGTCGAAATCAGATATCCTGCTCCTGGTCACCGTCACAGCCGGTTGCGCGTTGTTTTGCCCCAGGACTTTGAGCGCGGCGGAGCCTCCAAGGCCGATAAAATGGCTCTTGGACACCAGCGCCACGCCCGCCTGCGGTGTGGACCAGGACAGTTCCAGCGCCACGTCCCTTGGTGAAGGCGCGCGACCCTGGGAGGTGCTGCCAGCACCGGAAGAGCGGCCGCGATTGCGGCGACCTGGATCGCGCACCAGGACTCTGACGCCCCCGTCCCTGGCCGCATCCCGCAACGAGCCCGACAAAGCCCGCCGTCTCCCCTCAAGCGGATCATCCACGATGGAGCTGGGGAGGTCTTCAATGGGGATGTCGGCGTCGACTTCAAGTGACTCAAGAAACCCTGGAATGCGTGCATCGAGCGGTGGGCTGTCGTCTCTGACTTGGTCTGCGATGTCCCGCAGGCCCCCAAAATCAATGCCAGATTCTTCCAGGTACCCAGGAATGCGGTCTTCCGGGATTGGCTCTTCCGGGGCTGGTTCTGTGAAGGTAAAGGTGCACTCATCAAAGCTGACAGCGGCTGGCTCTCCCACAAGAATGCTCTTGGTGGGTTCGTCTTGGATGGCAGCGTTGAACTGGCAATGGCTGGCGGTGACGATGCCGCTTGGTACGCCCAAACTCACTGCGCCTTGAAAGTTGCAGTGGGTCAAAGTCATGCGCGGCCTGAGCGTTTCCTGGGCCTGCTCAATGACACCAGATTCAACGATCAGTCGGCCCTGCATGTCGGTGTGTGTCAATTGGACCACGGCGCGATCTGACCCTGTCTGCACCACCATGTCGGCGTCAAAGGACAAGCGCCCTGCGTCCAGGTTGGCGTTGTCGAGCGCGTTGTTCCATTGAACAAACGTGGTTGGGGGGATGTTGGGCGCTCCGACCTGCTCAGAGGTTTGGGACACAAGCAGGCCCGCTTGTGAGCACTGCTCGGCGCTGACGCGTGAGGCTTGCAAGCGGACCCCCAAACCACAGCGCAGCCCAACTCCATTGACCGTGTTGAACGCGCAATCGGCGACGCTCACGGGCATGCTGTGGGGAATGCTCAGGAGGGTTTGCTCCCGCAAGTTCGAGTTCTGATTGCCGCCAAGGCCTCTGAACTCCAAGCCCTCAAAGGTGGTCCGAAACGACACCGTCTGCGCACCTCGCTGGACCACTTGCTTGGAGGGCATGACTGTCAGCACCGAGGGCTGGCTTGCCTGTGCGGCTTCAATGACCGCTCCGTTTTGGCCCGCAAAGCGGTGTCCCCCGTCAAAAACGGCGCCAGCAGACCGATACACCTTCGCTGGGCCCGACAAGCCAAAGTGGATGGTGTACCTGCCCGCAAATGTCTCCAAAGAGCGCGCCATTGCCACAAGTCCCAACCCTCCATCGCCTTCTTCACCGGCTCCCCACCACTCAGGAGCCAACTCCGCGATGGATTGTTGGTGGTTTGAGCGAGCATCGGCGTAGGTGGCCAGAACCACATTGCTGGTGACAGTGCTGGCTGTTGCCCCTCGCAGTTCAAAAATGCGGGTGGGAGCCGCCATGATGGCCCCTTGGATGAACAACGCCCCCTGCACATTTAGAATGGCCCCTTGTGCAAACCACAAAGACACCGTTCTGGGCACCGTCCACGCCCCATCGATGGTATACGTCCCTGCTCTGAACGCCAATGTGGCACTCTGGAGCCCGTCTGGTTCTGTTGAGGTGCGTTCTCCCCTCAGTGCCACTTGCTCAAAAGCACCAAAGTTTTGGGGGTCCACCACTTCCAGCGCCATAAATCCAACCCTCTTGTCAGAGCCTGGGCCAACAAGCCCTCAATCTGCCTGTAGACACAACTCCGCCCGGATGTTGGCGGCCCCTGACGGGAAAATGGCCAGACGGACAAACCGACGCTTGAGATAAAGCTGCTCAATGGTCGTTGCTGGGCCTGATGCTGAGCCTGAGCCTGAGTTTGAGAGCGTGATCACGGGGTTGCTGCCCGTGCTGTATTCACCCTCTTCGTTGATGTCCGCTTCTTCAACCTGGACAGTGACGGTTGCTGCATTATCCACCCAGACCTGAAGCGTGGCCCGTCTGGCGCGCCCCAGATCCACGGCCTGGTAAATGCTCTGAGTAAAAGGCCCAATCAGCGGGGCCTTGGGGAAGATCTCAATCACTTTGCTCATCATATGCTCCTGAAAACTCTCTTAGCGCTGCGTTTGGGTTGTCCTCACTCGACCAAAAGCTCAACCTGAACGTTCATCCAACCTGCCCCGGCGCCCGCAGCCAGCGTGGTGCTGAGATCAAGGCGGATAAAGCGTGCCGCCACTGCCAAAACACGCGTGTTGACCACGGTGTAGCCAGAGTTTGTATCCAACGACAGCGACTTGGTATCGCTGGGCGTGTAGGCCGAATCCTCGTTGGCGTTGGCCTCTTCCACCGTGACCACAAGGGCGTCCGAGCCTGGAGACTGCGACGTGTCAAAGTCGGCCTTGACCCGAATCATGGACGCTTGAATTTTCCCCAACTCAAGGGCCTGTCCCGTGCTCTGCTTAAAGCTCCCAAAAATCTGTGTTTTGGGCATGAACTCAATCCATTTTCCTGCCATGGTTGGCCTCCTTGAGCCTTCTCAGTCCCTGTTCAACTGCAACACCACCCGCACATTGCACTGCGCATCGACAGGTGAAACCTTGACCCGGACAAAGCGCCCTTTGAGCGCGACCCCCAAGAGTGCGAACCCTGTGTTGGTCAAGGTCACTGTGGCAGGTGAACCAGAATCATCTGTGACGTCGACAAACGAGGTCTCCTCATTGAGGTTTGCCTCTTGCAAGGTCACGTTGAGGGTTGGGGTGGATGCACCCACTGCGGTAAGGTCCGCCCAGACCTGAATGGAGCCAGACTTGAAGGTGCCAATGTCCACCGACTGTCGCGGCGACTGGGCAAACTCCAAGATGGGAAAGCTCGTCTTTGGCAAGATTTCGATGGTATGACCGCTCATTGAACTGACACCTCTCCTTTGTTTGACCACTTTGGTCAGGTTGGTTGTGGATGCCCTGGGGGAGCAACCACATGCTTGACCAGTGGCGGTGTTTGCCTTTTGTAAGGTCGACTCAACCCCGCCAGGACGGAGCTGCCGTGTGAGGGCCTGAAAAGCTCCGTGGCTCTTGCTCATCTTTGCCTCCCTCCCATACACCCCATGCGCTGACCAAAGGGTTTGGTATGTTTTGGTTTGGGGTGTTTAGGATCATTTTTGGGCCATTTTTCATCGGCCTGTGCCTTCATGGTCTGCCTGCGAGCGCACCCTATCCAAGGCACAACCCTGCCCAATATGATGGGAAAGGGTGACGTTGACCCACGTACTTAAATTGAATTGATATATATATATATCGAGGGTTGGCGTGGCGCAAGCCTCAATCCGGTTGGTGGTTAAAATTATTTTTAAATCTTTATCGATAGTCTTTGAGGAGGGATGGTTTTTAGGGGCTGCATTGGGGGTGGTTGTGGTGGCTGATGGAGGGGGTGGGGCGAGTGCGTTTTTGGAGGGTTTGGGCCAGTTCTTGGACGTTTTCGCGGCACAGCGCTGGGTTGTGGTGGATGTGGAGTGCCAGGCCGCCTTGAGTGAGGTGAGATAGGCCGGTGATGTCTGCCAGAGCGTCGTTGTGAGCGATGTGGATGGTGTGAGTGAAGGTTTGCAGTGAGGTCAGGAAGTCGAGGTTGGTAAGTGTGTTGTTGCGGGTGAGTGTGAGCGATTTGAGGCGAGCGATGCTTGAAAGGGCGTTGAAATCCTGAAGGGCGATGTTGTCTTCCAGGCGGATGTTTTGGGCGTTGAAGAGTGGGGGCAGGCCTCGAAGACTGCGGAGTTGTTTGGTGCCCACCACGGTGAGGTTGCCGAGTATTTTGAGGTTGTACAGCGCCTGGATGTTTTGGAGTCTGGGGCTTGTTTCGATGTGTATGGTTTGGGCGGTGTGGAGTTGTTGCAGTCCGTCAAGATGGGTCAGTGCCGGATTGTTGAGTAGCTGGAGATCGCGCACTTTGCTCAGAGACGACAGGCCATCGAGGCTCTTCAACCGTGCGTTGTTGGAGATGGTCAGGTCCGTTCCGATTTGCCCAAGGCGATCCAGTCCGCTGAGGTCAGTCAAGAAGGGATTGTTTCTGATTTCCACCGCCTTTTGAGTGCTTTCAAGACCGGAGAGTCCGTAGAGGCTGGCCAATTGGGTGTTGTGGAGGATGTTCAGGGGACCGCCGACGGTTTGGAGTTGCTCAAAACCGCTGAGGCTCTTGAGAGCGGGGTTGTAGACGATGCTGAGGCGCCCATTAAGATGTCGCACTGTGGATAGGCCGCCGATCTCTTCCAGTCCGTGGTTGTTTTGGAGCGTGATGGAGTAGACCCGGCGCAGTCTGCCCAGCGCGCTGAGATCTTTGAGCCACGGGTTGTGCCACAACTCCAGATCCCCATCGACCTCTTCCAGGTTTTCCAAGCCAGTGAGGCTCTCAAGGCCCGTGCGCGAAATGATAAGATCTCCGCCCACCGAGCGTAGCCTGGAGAGGCTTTTGAGGCTGCGGATTTGGGACATGTTTGAGAGCAAGAGCGAGCCACCGATGGACGTGAGGCATTGCAGCGCCGTCATGTGCACCGTCAAGGTCATGAGTTTGGTGCTGTTGTCCAAAATCAGGTCGCCGGTGATGGCTGTGTAGCCTCGCAGGTCTTCCAGTCCGTCGTGGGCAAAGAAGGCGCCTTGGTAGGTGCCTCGATTGCACTCCAATTCGGGTGGAGAGGGGAGTTTGAGGAGCCTGGGGGACGAAGGGGACCCTGTCATCGACATCAGAGACACCCCAGCAGGCATCGGCTTTGTGCTGCAAGAAATCAGACAGACCAAAGAGACGGCGCACATCAGCGTTTTTGGATTCATGGTGGCCTTCCTCGCTGTGAAAGAGGGTGGGCGTCGATGTGTTTGTATTGGAATATTGAAACTTGTTATTGATTTGTCAATAAGGTTTGTGGTGGGTTTGTTGATGGGGCATTGGGGCCTGTGTTTTTCTGCAGGCGCAAGGCAGGAAGTGGATGGTTCCAGGCTCGCTGGTGGGCCTTGGTTGGTGTTGGAGTGGAGGTGTTGGCAAGCGGTCGATGGTGGGTTGTTGTGGAGAGGGGAATGTGCCTGATGGGGCGATTTTGGGCTGGTGTGGATCTTGACCCGGTTTGGGGGGCGTGTCAGAAGATAGTTCGACGACGGCGCACACACAGGTATCCCATTTATGTCTGCACAAACCACCCGGATGCACCACTATCTCTTTGCACACAAGGCGTTGACGCAGATGGCTCTGCAGGGGCCACCCAAGATGCTGGATCTGCTCTCGACGCCGATGGGTACGCCCTTCTTGCTGGACATGTGGGAGTCGGTGGGCAAGGACCTGGAGAAGGCCCAACGGATGGAGCCCGACGGTTTGGGGTGCGAGAGCCGCCAGCTTGATGGTGGGCGCAAGGTGGTGGTGGTGCGGATGCCGCCGCCGCAGTCGGCCACCGAGGCCTACTTTGTGGGCATCTTGATCAAGCCCGAGTCCCGCAAAATGCTGGTCTTCAAAGAGCCCGCGCAGGTGCGTTATCTGACGCTGGAACTTGGGGCGAGCATGGATGGACAGGCCCGGACGGTGCTGTGTGAGTGGACGACCGACGGGAGCCACGTCAACATGGGCGATGGCCCAGCACCCAATCTGGACGCCTTTGTGGACGCGGTCTCAAAGCTCTAAAACCCCGTTTTATGACCCCAGAGCACAAAAACCGACGCTTAATGCGTCGGTTTTTGTGCTCTGAAGCCATTTCTGCGTGTTGGGGGGCGAGTAGGCGGCGATAGCTCGCCTGCTCGCCAGCGCCCGTTGTGACACCAAAGCGCCGATGGTTGGTTTTCCCACCAGCCGTCAAGCCGCCTCAGTCCCCACACCAAACCCAAGCACTTCAAAAAGAAAAGAGAAGAACCCGCGAGTTTGGGGCGAGCAATGATGAGGCTCAGGGGCCTCGGAGGGAGCGCAGCCATAGCAGCGCTATTGCAAGCGACCTACGTGGTTCCTGAGGCCATCAGGGCCGCCCCAAACATTTAGTGGATGCCTTTGTCGGCCAAGTACCGTTCGGCGTCGAGGGCGCCTTTGCAGCCCATGCCGGCGGCGGTGATGGCCTGGCGGTAGATTTTGTCGGTGACGTCGCCGACGGCGAAGACGCCTTCGATGCTGGTGTTGGTGTGGGGCTGGTTGTAGGTGACGATGTAGCCTTCGTCGTCGAGGGTGATGTCTTTGCTCAGGAAGTCGGTGTTGGGGTGGTGGCCGATGGCGACAAACATGCCGCCGACTTCGACGTTGCGTTTTTCGCCGTTGGTGGTGTCGGTCAACTCGACGCCGGTGATGAAGTCGTCGCCGTGGATGGCCGAGACGACGCTGTTCCAGGCGATCTCGATTTTTTCGTTGGCCAGGGCGCGGTCCTGCATGACTTTGCTGGCGCGCAACTCATCGCGGCGGTGCACGACGGTGACCTTGCCGGCGAATTTGGTCAGGTGGAGGGCCTCTTCCATGGCGGTGTCGCCGCCGCCGACGACCAGCAGGTGTTTGTCGCGGAAGACGGGCAGGGCGCCGTCGCACACAGCGCAGGCCGAGATGCCGCCGCCTTGCTGGGCCAGGCGCGCCTCGTTCTCAATGCCGAGCCACTTGGCGCGGGCGCCGGTGGCGATGATGACCGAGTGGGCTTTGACGGTGCCGCTGTCCTCGCTTTTGAGGACAAAGGGGCGCTGGGTGAAGTCGGTCTCGGTGATGTCGTCCATGATGACGCGGGTGCCAAAGCGCTCGGCCTGGGCTTTGAACATGCCCATCATGTTGGGGCCGGTGACGCCTTCGGGGAAGCCGGGGTAGTTTTCCACGTCGGTGGTGTACATCAACTGGCCGCCGGGGATCATGACGTTGCTGATGGCGCCTTCAAAGACCAGGGGTTGGAGATCCGCGCGGGCTGCGTAGATCGCCGCCGTCCAGCCGGCAGGGCCCGAACCAATGATGACCACCTTCTCAATCTTTTCTTCGCTCATCGTTTCTCCTTGTATCCGTCCGGTCCGGCGACACCCTGTTGTGGCGCTGGGCAAAGCACAAAGTGGTGTCCACGGCTTTGGGCTGGCCTTGAACCGACGTGATGTTGTGTGTGCGTTGTTTTGGGTCTTCGGCCCGGGTGTTGTGAGCCCCAGACCAAACCAATCCCCACAATGACCATAGAGGTATAGGCGCACAGGGGTCTGTGGCAATGGTCTGATGCAGAAAGGTTTTGTGGAGGCTCGGATCAGGCGGCGGTGCTCGCCACGCAAGGCAGAGTCTGGCCGTGTGCGGCGGCGCGGTGCTGAATCAGGGGCCAGAGCCAGGCGCGGAAGTCTTCGGCGTCGAGGACGGGGGCGGCCATGTCGAGCCGGGGCAGGGCGTGGAGGTCCTCGTTGGAGGCGGCCGGGACGGCAAAACGCACGCGGACAAGCTCGGCGCCCTCGGGCAGGCGCTGGCGAAGCTCCACGCCGAGCGTGGCGCCGGGTTGATCGCTGCCCGAGTGGGTCAATTCCACGCTGAAGGGCTGGGACATGTCGATGATCCGCTGGGGGCCAAGGCTCAGTGCATCGCCAGCGACCTGCAGGTGGCCCTGGGCGCGGACGTCGGCGGTCTGGATGCGCCGAGGGTGACGCCGGGGGGCGTGGGGGTGCTCAGTGATCATGGCGGTGGCCAGCGCCACGGCTGCGAAGGCCAGCATCGGCCAAAGCGGAGGGTTGATGGTGTAGGTGGTGGCGACGACCTGGATCCAGAGCAGGAGCGCGGTGGCGCTGCCCAGCCAGTGCAGCCCGATCCGACCCCAGGCCAGCGCCAGCGCCCGGCGTTGGCGCGAGATTTGAGGCAGCGTCAGTTGCAGGGCGGCGCTCATGGAGGCGCGGCGGACCACGTCGGTGTCCTGGGGGGCGGTCAGTTGGAGCGGCTCCTGGGGACGCAGCGCGATCAGATCCTGCGCCTGGGGTTGGTCCTGGGGGCTGTGCAGGGCCGGGGCGGTGGTGTGGAGCCAGGACGCCAGGGCGTCGGCCCACGCGGCGGCGTTGTCCCCGACCTGGGCCTGCGTCAAGCGCCACTGGTGACGGCCACCCAGGCGCTGCAAGCTCAGATCGCCCTGGTGCGGCCAGGGGGTCAGGCGCAGTTGATCGACCGGCGCGGGGGTGTTGAGGTGCAACGACCACCGCTGACCCTCCACGCGGACGCCCAGCAGTTGTCCGCCGCCAAGGCGCGCGGCCATGGTCCAGCCGTCTGTCTGACGCCACAGATCAATGGGGGTGTCGCGCTCGATCAGAGGACCAAGGCGCGCCAGGAGTTCAAAGAGCCGGTCTCCACTTTGGCGACGGCGGCGCAGGCCTGTGGCGCCAGCGAGCTTTTGAGAGATGCGCGAGGTCAGGCGCAGGCGCCGCTGGGGGGTCAGCAGCGCCGTGGTGCCAAAAAATGCGGCCAAGAGGGCGGCGCTCAGTGTCCAGACCGGGGCGGTCAGCGCACCAGTGGAGGCGGCAGAAGGGAAAAAGACCAATACCAGGAGTTGAACGATGACGGTGGCCGAGGCGGTGAAGGCCAGCATGGCCATGGTCAGCCCCAGCGGCAGCCCGACGACCTTGGCCCAGGCCAGCCACCTGGCGCCGGGGGTGGTGGCGTCTGTCAGGGCCTCGACACCATCATAAAGCGCCGCCTCATGAATAAGTTGGTGCGCCGCGACTTGTCGGTGCTCGCCCTGACGCCAGGGTTCGGGCAGGGAGCTGGGGTGGGGTATCACCGGTCGTTCTCCTTGTCGCTGTGCGGCTTTGTTTGGCCAGTGTGCGCGCCAAGCGTGCACAATTGAGCGTAATCATCTCTTTGTCGTGACTCAAGAGAGGTGTTCCATGGGAAAGGATGGGGTATAGTCGTGTCCGGATTCATAACCATGCACCTTTGGTCTTTTGTCAGCCACCTCACCGAAGAGGGAAACCAGAGTGAACATCGACAAGCTCCTGGCCGCGATGGAGAAAATGCAGGCCTCCGATCTCTTTGTGACCACCGGCAAGCCGCCCGCGATGCGCATCAAGGGCGAAGTGCGGCGCCTGGACGTGAAGGCCACTTCCATGGAAGAGGTCGAGGCCTTCATGAAGAAGACGCTGCGCCAGCGCCAGTTGGAGCTTTATGACGAGAACGGGGATCTGGACCTGGGTTACTCGCTGGGCGGTCAGCGCTACCGGCTCAACTTTCACCGTCAGCAGGGTCAGCACGGGATTGTGGCCCGCGCGTTGCCCATGGGGACGCTGAGCTTTGAGGAGCTGCGCTTGCCGGAGTCGGTGGCCAAGCTGGCCGACAAGCCGCGCGGCCTGGTCCTGGTGACCGGCTCGACGGGGTCGGGCAAGTCGACGACGCTGGCGGCGATCGTCCACCGGATCAACTCCATGCGCAACTGCCACGTGGTCACGATCGAGGACCCGATCGAGTTTGTGCACAAGGACATCAAGAGCCGGATCACGCAGCGCGAGGTGGGCTCGGACACGGTGGACTTCAATGCGGCGCTGCGCCACGTGGTGCGCGAGAGCCCCGATGTGATCCTGATCGGCGAGATCCGCGACATGGAGACCATGAACGTGGCCATGAGCGCGGCGTTGACCGGTCACCTGGTCTTGGCGACGCTGCACACGATCAACACCGCCCAGTCGCTCCAGCGCATCATCGGGCTCTACCCGTCGGCGCTGCGCAGTCAGGCCTGTCTGGATCTGTCGCTCTGTCTGCAAGGGATCGTCAGTCAGCGTCTGTTGCCGCGCAAGGATGGCAACGGACGGATCCCGGCGGTCGAGGTGCTGACGGCCACCCCAGCGGTGTCTCGTTTGGTGCGCGAGCAGCGCATCGAAGAGTTGACCGACCTGATGAAGGGCAACGACGACCCGGACCTGCAGACCTTTGGGGAGGCGCTGCTGGCGCTGCACAAGGCCGACTTGATCGAGTTTGAGGTGGGGCTGCACAACGCCTCCAACCCGGACGAGTTTCGTTTGGCGGTGCAGGGCATGGAGACGGGGGTGGACGCCTTCCGCAACCCGGCGGCGCTGCAGAACGTCTCCAGCTTCGACATGAAGACCCTCTTGCACCTGTGCATCAAGCACGGGGCGTCGGACTTGCACCTGTCGGTCGATCGGCCACCGATCTTCCGCATCCTGGGGTCGCTGCACCGGCTGCCGACCAAGCCGCTGACCAACAGCGATCTGCGCTCGTTGCTCTTTTCGATCCTCACCAACCGCCAGCGCACGACCTTTGAGCTTGAAAAAGAGCTGGATTTTTCGCTCTCGATCGACTCGGGCGTGCGTTTTCGCGTCAACGCCTACTACCAGAAGGGCGCCATGGCGGTGGCGCTGCGGACGATCCCCTCAAGGATCCCCACGCCCCAGGAGCTGCGCCTGCCCGAGGTGGTCTTTCACCTGGCCGACCGACCCCACGGTTTGCTCCTGGTCGTCGGCCCGACGGGCTCTGGCAAGACCACCACGCTGGCGTGCCTGCTCGACCGCATCAACCAGACGCGCTCGTGCCACATCCTGACGGTCGAAGACCCGATCGAGTACAACCACATCAGCGCCAAGGCCTCGGTCGATCAGCGCGAGGTCAACGCCGACACCAAGAGCTTCGCCAACGCCCTCAAGTACGTCCTGCGCCAGGACCCGGACGTTATTTTGGTGGGCGAGATGCGCGATTTGGAGACGATCTCCGCGGCGCTGACGGCCGCAGAGACCGGTCACCTGGTGATGGCGACGCTGCACACCAACGACGCCTCCCAGACCATGGACCGCATCATCGACGTTTTTCCGCCCCACCAGCAGCATCAGGTCCGGGCGATGCTTTCGAGCAGTTTGCTGGCGGTCGTCTCGCAGCGCCTCTTGCCCAGAGCCGACGGATCGGGTCGCGTGGCCGGTTTTGAGGTCCTTTTGGGCACGCCAGCGGTGCGCAACATCGTGCGCGAGGGCAAGACCCACCAGTTGGTCAACATCATGGAGACCTCGATGAGGGACGGGATGACGACCATGGACCGCGCCGTCAACAAGCTCTACCGCGACGGGCAGGTGACGTACGAGACGGCCCTGCGGTATGTGCTCAACCCCGCGATCCTTGGGCAAGCGCCAAGATGATGCTGGTCCTGACGGTCAGCTTGGGGTATTTCTGTGAAGGACATGAGCGTTTACATGCCTGGTCGTGTGCGTAGATCGCGTTGATTGCCAGGCCAGCAAGCTGCACCCGGTGGGGTGCACGCGGTGTTGGGTCGCAGCAGCGGCGCAGCATCGGTTTTGGACACACACGGCCGCCAAAAGAGTCAGCTAAGAGGAAGGACCAAGCCCCATGAACCAATCCATCTGGGAATACATCATCGGCTACGCCCCCGCCGGGACGCCCCACAAGGTGACCTTCTACGACTACCACGACAACACCCTCTACCGGGATCTGCCGCTGGACGTTGTCGGCCAGCACGGCTGGGAAATGGTCAGCGTCCTGCTGGCCCGCGACCCCGAGTCCAACGCCCCCCGCTACGAATACTTCTTCAAGCGCGACCGCGCCAAAGGCTACCCGTCTGGGTTTTCCAAAGGCGAATCCAACTAGCCTCCGCGGGACGGCCCTGATGGCGCTATAGGCCACAGAACTCACTCGCAATAGCGCTGCTATGGCTTCGTTCGTCCTGAAGGC
>CAKZKQ010000118.1 GCA_937123825.1 uncultured Pseudomonadota bacterium | reverse complement strand
CCGCTCAAAACGAGCCAGCCAGGACGGCTCTCGCAGCCCATTTCTTCGTCGTCGATGCTCGACGAACCCCCGGTTCGCCTGTGCTCTTCTCCTCGAACTGGACTGCGATTTCTCGCCCTTGCAAGGCTCGTTTTAAACGGCACTCGGTCTATCGTCCGGGGGCTGGTTCGCCCCTGTCCTCCTCCCCGACATCACCAAGGGGACGACGGGCCAACCACACCCCCAAAACCACCGCCACCGCCAGAATGACCACCGACGCCACCTGACTGACGGTCAGCACGCGGGTGGCCACCACGCCCTCGGCGGTCTGGACACGGCTGAGCGTCAAGAACCACAGGTCGCTGGTGGTCGCCCAGAGCGCGCCGCGCTGGCGATCTTCGCGCATCAACTCCAAAAAGAAGCGGCAAAAGCCAAAAATCCCCAAAAACGCCACAAAGATCTGGCCGTGAAAGCGGTAAAACCGGGCTCGAATCACCCAAAGCAGGCCCGCGAGCAACGCAAAGAAGGCCAACAAAACCAACTGCGACGGCACCACCGACGCCGACAACGCCGCGTCCGCCCCCACCTCCCCCAACTCCTGATGGAGCGCCAACGCTGCCGGGGCGTCGGGCTGACACACTGCGGCCACCGGGTCGCAAGATGTGTGCGGGCCGCAGGCCTTTGACGGGCCACAAGGCTCACCGGCCCAGGGGATTTGTGCCTGAGTCCAGCGGGGAAAGTGCACCCCAAACCAGGACGAGGTCTGTCGCCCAAAGCAGCACCCCACCCCCCAACACCCCAGCCGCTGCACCGCCGCCGCCAGCGCAATCCCCGGCGTCACCCGGTCCAGCACATCCCACAGGTCCAGGTCGATCATTCGGGGCACAACCAAGGCCGCGCTGACCAGGATCCCCAAAAAGAGCCCTGGCAACATCAACCCCCCATGGTCCAGCGCCAGCAACTCCCCCCAGGCCACCGGCTGGCCCTCGGGGCGCTGTACCCAAAGCGCCATCACCCGCGCTCCCAAGAGCCCAGACACCAGGCAAATCGACAGCGCCACCACCACGCGCCACGACGCAATCTGAGCCCTGGCAGCCACCGCCCGGATGTAAACCCAGGCCACCAGGAGCGCCGCGGCCAACATCGCGCCATAGGTCATGACGGGCACGCCGCCCACAAGCGGCCACCCCTCGGAGAAGACAAAAAGCACCGGCCTCACAGCCCACCTCCACACTGCGCCGCGTTTACAAATCACCCGTGGCTGCTTTGCAAACGCGCCATCAAGGACAATTTGCCTTGTTTCGCTCCAAAGCCTACAATCAGGGTGCTGACGTTATCACAATTTTCACGCGATATGGCCCGCTGGGCGGCTGAAGACAAGACCTTCACCTGGCTAAGGAAGCGCCTCATGAAAGAGCCCAAACCATTCTGGCAAATCTGGACCGCGCGAAGCGGCGTGGCAGCCCTCGAAATCCTCACTGTCAGCGCCATCACGCTGGCGGCGCTGGCGGTGCTGGCCTGCGGCGACGATGACGACGACGATGACGACGGCCTTGATGATGAAGAGCTTGAGTTGTGCTGCATCGACATGGACGGCAATCTGACCGTTCAGTTGGTCGACAGCATCTTTGAAGAAGAGGAAGACGACCCGCTGGAGGTCTGCAACCTGCAAAGCGACACGCAGTTCTCCGCCGGGAGATTCTGTTCCGACGTCGTGTGCTGTGACACCGGCGGCACGCCCGAATTTGTGGACTTCCGACAGTGCGTAGAAGCAAACGGCGCAATAATCAGCGACGATGTCTGCAACTCCCAGCCCCTCGACAACAACGACACCAACAACGACCAGAACAACGACAACAACCAGCCCATCACCTGTGTGCCGTCCAGCACCGGCTTTGAAGGCGACGGGGTTGCCCAGGTGACCCTCTTCGTCAACGACAACCGCGACGGCTGCACGCTGACGGGCGGCTTTGATCCGGCCGAGACCGTGGTCGTGGACGAATTCGACGGCCAGTTTGCCGGCTCGGCGCCGGGCGACCTGACGGTCCTCTCCATGGAAGGTGGCACCTTCGAGGCTCAGGACGGCTTCATCAGCTTCACCTTCGAGGCCAACACCCCCATCTCCATCGGCCTCCAGGACGCCATGGGCAACCAATTCACGGTGGCCTTCACCATCGTCCCCGGCGACCCATCCGAAGTGACCAACTCCAGCGTCACCCCCATCCGCTAAACCTCACCCATCCGCCCAAACCACGGGCAACGCACCTCACACCCTCCAAAAGAAAAGGGGACTGGCACCACCGCCAGCCCCCTCATTCACTTGGGCACACCCCCCATCAAGGCAACATCCGACGCACGGCGCTGGAAAACACCACCTCCCCAAAGCCGCTGTGCCAGCCCAAGGCGACGTCTGCCTCAAACTCGCCCTCATACTTATCTGACCACAACAAAGGCCCCAGAAGCCTCTCCAGCGCACTTCACACATCAACGAAACCACGCCGTGCCTAACACACGCTGCGCAGTCGACCGCTCAAAACCCAAAACCAAAAATCCTGCTTTGGAATCGAGCAGCCACCACACCGCCGCTCAATCCTCCTCAAGCACATCCATCCAAGGCTGCATCCGATGCACCACGGCCTGCGCATCGAGCGCCCGACCAATGACTCGCCCAAAAAGCTCGGGACGATCGGCCAACCACGGGCCAAGGCGCGCCTCCACAAACCCCTTCAAAACCCCCTTCACATCCGGGCTGGTAAACCGATCCCGAACTGACCCCGCAAACCTGGGGTTTTGGTGCATGACCGAAACCCCCAACGCCAACCCCGTCCTCAAAGCCACAGGATTCAGCCCCCCACCGTGAAAGGCCTCAGACCAACGCCCCGACTTGCGCGCTGCGCGCTCAACCACAGCCGCCAAACCCTCCAAAACACCATCGACATGCGTCCCCCCCTCAGCGGTCGCACGACCACCAACACCAGAGAACTCCACCGTCTCAAAGCCGCTGTGCCAGCCCAGGACGACGTCTGCCTCAAACTCGCCCTCATACTTATCTGACCACAACAAAGGCCCCACAGCGGCCTTCTGGCTCGCCTCAAGCTGCTTCTGCGCCCAACTTGTCACCCCAGCGGGGTAATGGGCGGTCTGATGCCCCTGAGGCCAGCTCATCTCCACCCGCACCCCGCCATGGGCAACAGCCCTGACGTCCAAGGCCGCCCAAAGCACCTGCACATCGACCCCAGACCCTGTAAAAATCTCCGGGTCATGCCAGAACCGCACCCGCGTCCCGGTCCCAAAGGCCTCCCCGCAATCATGCAGCGGCTCCACCACCTGGCCCTTCTCACACACCATCCTCCAACGCCGCCCATCGCGGCAGCTCTCCACCTCCAAACGGGCGCTGAGCGCATTGACCGGCGCCACCCCCACACCGTGCAGCCCATGAGAGACCTTGTACGCATCGGCATGGCTCCAAGAGCCTCCGGCGTGGAGCGTCGTCAAAATGACCTCCATCACAGGCTTCTTCAGCGTGGGATGGAGCGCCACCGGAATCCCACGGCCCCGATCGCGGACCTCGACCCACCCCTCGGCGCCAAGCTCCACCTCCACCACGTCGCCAAAACCCGCGTAGGCCTCGCAAAACGCGTTGTCCACCAACTCAAGCACCATGTTCACAGCACCAAAACCATCCTCCGTGTCGCCAACGTACATCCCAGGCCGTTTGCGCACCGCCTCCATCCCCGTCAAAACCTGAATGTTGCTGACGTCGTACTCCACATGCGTCGCGTTGTCGTCTTGGCTCATGATCTCAAAACTCCGTGCTGCGACAGCCCTCTTTCAGGCCGCCTGTATGATGGCGCAGAGCACCCCTGTGGAAGCACGCCCAATGTGCCCCTAAGTGCCTGTAATCGCGCCAGTTTTTCTACTCCACAAGTATACCACAACGCCATTCCGGAGACCGGTTTTTCTTGTTCTGTAAACCCCTGTATTCATTCAGGAAAAATTAAAAATTCCGCGCTTGACACAAAGCCCCTCCTCAAGCCGCAAAAACCGCCATCAAAAGCCCCTCAAAGAGGCCTCTGACGCACGCTGAAACCAGACGCACGGTGGGGGCTTTAAACGCTTAAAAACCGCCTCAAACCAGCCCTTCGGCGTTGATCTGAATGGCGCTCGTAGAGCACTCTTGGAGGCCCGAAAAACCCAGTGGTGGGTTGCCTTGAAAGGGCCTTCACCCAGCACACTGTGGAGCGTTGGCAGACGTGGATCTGGACACCTTCGAAGCACACGCCGAGCGCATGTGGGACGCCATACCGCCCCACTTTCGCGCTGGCATTCAGGCCGTCATCATTGAGCCTGAGCCCAAGCCCGACCCGCTCTACGCCGGGACGTGGTTGATGGGCGAGTGCATGGCGGACCCGGCGGCCTCAATGGTGCCGGATGGGCCTTTGAGGTCGTTGATCTGGATTTACCATGGGTCCTTTGTGCAAATCGCCCAGAACGCCGTGGGGGGGTTTGATTGGGAGGGCGAGCTTTGGGAGACGCTGACGCACGAACTGCGCCACCACCTGGAGTGGGCGGCGGGGGTGGATTATCTGGGCGATGAAGACGACGTGCAGGCCGAGAACCTCGCGCGGCTTCAGGGCATGGCCTTTGATGTGGACTTTTACCGGCGCGGCGCACGGATGGACGACGGCGTTTATGTGGCCGATGGCGAACTCTTTTTGGAAGTCAAAATCCCGCGCAGGCAGTGGGCAGCGACCCTGGCCGACGGAATGGAGATTGAGTGGGGGGGTGTTCGGTGTGACATCCCTGCCGGTCTAACCCAGGCCAACAGCGCCGTGATTTTTGTCGAGCCCGCCATCAACAAACGCCTCGGTCGCCTGCCCTGGCGCGCCATCAACGTGGTCCTCAGGCGCAAAATTTGGTGGTGACATGACCCCATACGCATATTTTGCGCACCATCCACACACGCTCACGCCTCCCAAAACCGCTCAAAGGCCCGCTCGGCACATGGCCACAGCTCATTCCACGATAAAAACATCCCCACATCTAGGTTTTCGACACCGTATTGATGGGTTCGGAAGCATAAGCTTCCAGACTTGACCACCCTCATTGTTGCATTTCCACCAAGAGCAAAAGCCCCACTCCATACCCCAAACGGTGTGGTCCATGCTGGCACAGATCGTGGAAACAACATTGGCGCAGAACGTGGGAGCAACCCCTCGGTCCACCAGACACATGCGCAAAGGAGTCCACCATGTCCTTGATGGCACCCAACCCAAACATCTTCAGGTTTTCTCCGGCTCTGGCACAGACGGGCAACAACCAGCACCCCACCACCCTACAGGGGCGTTTTGCACGGATTCTGGTCGGCACGGATTTCTCTGACCGCTCCGAGTTGGCCCTGGAGATGGCCCTGGGGCTGGCAAGGCGCGACGGCTCGGAGCTGATCCTGGCCCATGTCATGTCTGACAAGGCCCATCAGGAAGCTGCACAAAACACCCGCTCCACCCGCGCCGAAGACCAACCCACCTACCGCCTCAAGCGCAAGCTGGGCTCACACCTCGAACACCGAGACCTGGGACACGTCAACACCCGCACGCTGGTGGCACACGGCAACCCCGCAGAGCGCATGGTGGCCCTGAGCAAAGAACTTCACCCCGACCTGATCGTCGTCGCCCCCAGCGCCAAGAGCACCCTGGAGCGGCTCTGGCTTGGTTCCACCGCCCGCAGCCTGCTGCGCGACGCCCGCGCCCCTGTTTGGATCGCGCGCCCCAACGCCAAAGGCACCCTGCGGCACATCGCCGTCGCCATGGACTACTCCCCGGCCTCGGCCCAGGCTCTACGGCTCGCCGCAGCACAAGCCCTGCGCCAGCGCGCCCCGCTGACGCTCCTCCACGTCGCCAAAGACCCCGGCGACATCGAAGTCCACGCCGGACAACGCCCCGGACAACTCGACGTCCAGCGCCAAGCCAACGAGCGCTTCCGCCAACACACCCAGGCGCTGCTCGAACAACTCCCCAAGCGTCCTCGCCAGATCGACACCCACGTCCTCTACGGCCCCGCCCGACAGGAGTTGACCCGCTACGCCCACAGCCAAAACATCGACCTCCTGGTCATCGGCCACCATCACCAAAGTCGCCTCCTTGAAACACTGCGCGGCGCCACCGACCAGACCCTCCTCGACCAAGTCCCCTGCAGCCTCCTGGTCACCCGAGATCCCCAACACCACTGACCCCAACCAACCGCTCGCCGTACCTGACCAAAGCACCCCATCGGCAAATCTTCGGAACCGTTTGATGCCAGGATTCATCGCTGGCATACTGCCCGCGATTTTCACAGAAAATCAATACCAGCAACTCAACAGTGTTGGTCGGCACGCTTGTTTGTTCCTTGAAAACTCAACCGATTCAAACAGGCTTGAACGGCGAGCGTGGGGAAAACTAAAAGCCCACGGAGTCGGGCTCCTTGCCACTTCAAGCCCTCAAAGTGCCAGTGGGTCCTCAGGGCCGCAGGGCACAAGGCGAGCACACAGGACAATGAAAGAAGACACGCCTTTGGAGCATGGACAGTGGCAAGTCGAGGATGACGACGATCTGCTCAGCAACCCCAGCCAACGCCCGGACATCCACGACGTTATGGCCGCCCGCCTCAGCCGCCGTGGTTTCCTCAAGGCCAGCGCCGCTGCAGCGGTGGGCGCCGGGCTCACCGGAACACTTCCAGGGTGGGAGCCAGCCGGCGCCAACGCCGCGGCGGCCACCTCATTGACCTTCAAAGAGCTCTCTCACGGCCTGGACGACAAGCTGCACCTCTCAGAGGGTTACCGGGCACAGGTCTTGATGCGCTGGGGTGACCCGGTGACATCGGACGCCCCCCAGTTTGACCCGCAAAACCAGACGCCCGCCTCTCAGGGCGGTCAGTTTGGCTACAACTGCGACTACATCGGCTACATCCCACTCGACCCGCACGGCCCCACCGCGTCCACCCACGGCCTGTTGATCGTCAACCACGAGTACAGCACCGTTCAGATGATGTTCCCCGGCTCTCCCGAGCCCCAGGCGCTGACCAAGGCCCAGGTCGACACCGCCATGCTGGCCATGGGCCAGTCGATCATCGAGGTCAAGCGCGGCGATGACCGCAAGTGGTCGGTCGTGGCCGACTCCAAGTACGCCCGGCGCATCACGCCCAAGACCGAGATGGTCATCCGAGGCCCCGCCGCAGGCCACCCCCGGATGCGCACCAGCTTTGCCCCCAACGGGCGGCGCGCCTTTGGCACCTTTGGCAACTGCGCCGGAGGCACCACCCCCTGGGGCACCATCATCACCAGCGAAGAGAACATCCAGTACTACTTCAAGGGCGACATTGAAAAGAACCCTGAGGCCGCCAACTACAAGCGCATGGGCCTTGGCCGCTACGGCGCCAGCCGCTCCTCAGAGTGGGGGCGCGTCCACCCGCGCTTCAACCTGGACAGCGAGCCCTTGTCGGCCAACCACAGCGGCTGGATGGTCGAGATCGACCCGCTGGACCCCAAGAGCTTGCCCCGCAAACGCACCGCCCTTGGGCGCTTCAAGCACGAGGGCGCAGGTGTCTGGATCAACCCCGACGGCCGCGTGGTCGTCTACATGGGCGACGACCAGCGCTTTGAGTACGTCTACCGCTTTGTCTCCCACGCCCGCTGGTTCCCCAACCACCGCTCGGCCAACCGGGACATTTTGGACCACGGCACACTCTCGGTGGCGGTCTTTAAAGACGACGGCACCGTTCAGTGGATGCCGCTGGTCTACGGCAAGGGCCCGCTGACCCAGGAAAACGGCTTCACAAGCCAGGCCGACGTCGTCATCGAAGCGCGCCGCGCCGCCGACCTCCTGGGCGCCACCCCCATGGACCGCCCCGAAGACGTCGAGGTCAACCCCGTCACAGGCACCGTCTTTGTGATGTTGACCAAGAATAAGAAGCGCACCGAGGTCAACGCCCCCAACCCCCGCACCAAAAACACCTACGGCCAGATCGTCGAAATGGTCGCCCCCAACGGAGACCACGGCGCCGAAACCTTCAAGTGGTCCTTCCTCTTGATGGCCGGCGACCCCAAAGACCCCAAACACGGCGCCCGTTTCCACCCCGACACCACGGACAACGGCTGGTTCATGGCCCCCGACAACTGCACCTTCGACAACAAAGGCCGACTGTGGATCGCCACCGATGGCTCCGAGAGGTTTGGTTTTGCCGACGGGCTATGGGCCTGCGACGTGGTCGGCCCCGGACGCGCCCTGACGCGCCACTTCATGCGCACCCCCAAAGGCGCCGAGCTGACCGGGCCGTGCTTCACCCCAGACAACACCACCCTCTTCTGCTCCATCCAGCACCCCGCCGAGGGCTCCTCGTTCGACAAACCCGACCACCGCTGGCCCGACTTCGACCCAGCGCTGCCACCGCGCCCCTCCATCGTCGCCATCGACACCACAGCGCTGCTCAAAGACGACAAATAACCCAGCCCGCCCACATCAGCACAAACCCCGGCAGCACCCAACTCAACTGCTCGCCGGATCAAACACACAAGACGCCAAAGCACCGTCGTTGACCCACAGGCCACCAAGCCGCCAAAGACCTGACGCAAAACCCAAGCAATTCAAAAAGAAAAGAGATAAGAAGCCACAGGTTTGGGGCGAGCAATGATGAGTCCCAGGGGCCTCGGGTCGAACGAAGCCATAGCAGCGCTATTGCGAGTGAGTCACGTGGTTCCTGGGGCCATCAGGGCCGCCCCCAACATCAGCGATCCACGCCGGAGGCTGCGGTGCGTAGACGCTGGGCCAGATCGATGCCGATGATCTCGATGAAGCGGAAGGCCAGCGGGCTGTTGGCGTTCCAGAGCATGTCAAAGTCGCGCCGGGACAGCGCCAGCAGCGTTGTGTCGTCGCTGCGGGCGATGCAGGTCGCCGAGCGCTCTCCGCCGTCGATCAAGGACACCGCACCAAACATCGCCCCGGGCTCCAGCGTGGCCAGATGGCGCGTCACATTGTCCCCACCGCGGCGCTGCACATCCACCTTGCCCGCCGCCACAATGTAAAAGTCCCCGCCTCGTTCTCCTTGCTGGCAGATCAACGCTCCATCGCGGTAGCGCATCTCCAGCAGTGACATCGACAGGTCCTGCAGATCGGCCTCCAGCATGCTCAGGAAGATGGGCAACTGGCGCAGGAAGTCCAACATCAGCGACGGATCGGGGTGGCCCGTGCCGGGGTTGTAGACGGGCTTGACCATGGGTCCGGCGCTGGAGCCCATCAGGGACGGTGAGGTGGCCGTGGTGTTGGTGGAGGGGCCGATCTCCTGGACTTCAAAGGCAAACTCCATGGTCATCCCCGGCGCGGTGGCCAGCGATTGCTCCTGGGAGTCTCGCAGGTGGTCGATGCGGTTTTGAACCACAGTGTCCGGGTCCTGGCGCATCAACTCCAGGCGCTCATTGAACGAGCGCAGCCGCTCGCAGAGCATCATGGTCAGGTTGCGGAAGATCTTGTAGAGGACCGGCTCAAAGCTCAGACGCATGCGCACAAACTCGGCGGCGTCCACGCGGTACATCGCGCACGGCTCGGTCGTCGTCACGCTGGCCGAACAGGGCTGCCCGTCGAGCATGGCCATCTCGCCGATCACCGCCCCGCGCTGCAAGGTGGCCAACAAACGCTGAGCGCCATCAGGGGCCGCGCGGTGCACTTCCACAGCGCCGCGCTCCAGGAGCCACATCGCCTCGCCGACGCTCCCCTCGGCCACGATCACCTCGCCGGGTGCATATTGAACCGGCTTGAAGACATCCGCCATCCGCGCGATCTCCCCCGGCCGCAGCCCGTCAAAAAGACCGATCGCTTTGATGAACGCTGCTTTCTGTGTGCTTGACGACATCGAGCCTCCTCATCCTCCCAAGGTGCATCGCCCCAAACACCATCATCAAGGATCATGTTGTCGCCTGGATCAAGCCTCACCGCAAGAAGCACACCCCAAAGCGGCACCAATGACACCCCAGACGCCCCACAGACCCACCATCAAGCCTCCAAAAGCGACCCGACATCGTGCCCAAACCAGGCGTTGCTTGAAATGGTTTGATCCCAGACGTCAAAAGTCCAAGGTGTCGGTGGCCACCTCGACGGGCTGGGCCACAGTGCCTTGATAGAACATCTTGACGAAGTCGATCTCGGGGGTTGAGAGCTCAAAGAGTTCGGCCATAAACCGGGCGCTGAGGCTCTGGTAGAAGAGCGTGGCCTTGATCTGCACAGGCCCTTGGCCCGGGTCGATCGCCACCTCGTACACGACCCCGTCGCCACCGTTGAGGAAGTCCTCATCCAACCCCACCCCCACCGGCGCGGTCCGCGCCGCGTCTGGCCCCTGATCACTGTACCCTTCGGGCAAAATGCGGTTGTCTTTGAGGTGGTTTGAGGCCCGCAACAAGGTGGTCGTGGGGTTCTGCTGCGGATCGCCCATGACGGCCTCGTAGATCTGCACCTGGTGGGGCGCGGTGATGGTGGTGTAATGGGGCTGGAAACCACCGCCAGGCAGCTCGCTCTCAAGGGGCTGCCCCTGTCCATCGACGATCCTCCCGCCCCCATCGACGCCGCCCGAGACAAAGAGCCGTTGTCCACCCTGCCCCAGGACCTCCAGCCGGACCCACATGCGCCTGCTGGGAAAACCGGTGGGGAACTTGTGCCCGGCGTTGTGGCGCACCGCCACACGGATCTGCAACACCTGACCAAATTGCTGCACCCCTTCCACCGAGACGCGCCCGCCAAGCTCGCCGCTGAGCTGCTGGCGACTGAGCCGAATGGTCTCCAAAAGCGCGGCCTCGGGCACATCGGGCGCGATCCAGTCGCGCGCCTGCCGGATCATCTCCAAAACGGCCACGTTGCCGCCCACCAGGGTGTGACGACGGAACGGAGCGCGCGCCTGAACCCCATCAAAATCCCCACCATCGGGGCGGCGCGCGATGGATGACGTGATGGGACCACCCAGGCTATCGGTGCTGGGCATGTGGCAGTGCTGGCAGTCGCGCGCCTTGGCGCCTGCGTCGGGACCCGTGCGGTAGACCGAGTTGCGCCACTCCAAGAAGGTCGCCTGCTCCAGGAAGGTGTGACCCGTCGCCTGGCCCCCTTCTGCCAGCGTGGGCGTCTCCAGGACGTGGCAACTGCCGCACAGGGCGCTGCTGGAGATGTGCTCGGCGTAGGCAGGCACATAACCGGTGCGTTCAACCATGGGACCCTCCAGCACATCCTGATACGGCCCGTAGATCTCTCCCTGCCCTGCGATCTCAAATTTACCAGAGAAACTGGCCTCGGTCCCCAACCCCTGCGGCGAAATCTGATGGCAGAGGGTGCAAGAGATCCCGTCGAGGGCAAGCTGACCCAGCGCTGAATCGGTGTGCAAAGTCTCCAAGCCGACCTCAGCCCCCATCGCCTCGGCGGCTCGGGACGCCATCGGGGCGTGGCACTTCATGCACTCGGCTTCGATGGCTTTTGCGGCCGCTGGCGTGCGCACCATCTCGGCCGAGACCACCGCGCGCCAGACCGGATCGCGGCTGGAGAGCGCCATCATCGACGACTGCCAGAGGTTGAACGGCGACACATCGTCGCCCCAGATGTCGCGCATGGCCTGACTTTGCGAAGAAGCGCTGTGGCAAGGCGCGCAGCCCTGGGCCGTGGTAAAGCCTCCAAGCGCCACCTCTCGACCGGCGGGCAAGGGCTCCATGACCCCATCGCCGCCTTCAGAGGCATCCCCATCAGGCAACGCAGCATCGGCCTGTGCATCCCCGTCAGACGGCGCGTCGTCGGACACTCCCGCGTCGTTCGCCGTGCCCGCGTCCAATGGCTGGAGCGTCAACGGCTCCCCCACGCAGGCACTCAAACCCACCAGAAGCAAAAGCACACCCCCGCCCTGGTTCAGGCGAGAATTGGTCAGAAGGTGGTTCATGCAAGGCTCTCCAGAGGCATTGTCCGACAAACCACCATAGCAAAGGTTGTACCGCCAGTGAATACGGGCTTGGTGACCCCATAAAGACCAAAGGCCCGGCAATTTTTGCGCAAGCGGCGCAAAATCTACCGGGCCTCACCATTCTTTGAGCGTGTTCTAATACCAAAATGCAGACGAAAGGCTTGCTTTGTGGCGAGCAATAACGGATGGCAGGGACCTCTGGACGAGCGAAGCTGTGGCAGCGCCACCGC